>NZ_JAWRYD010000009.1:0-250834 GCF_046534765.1 Burkholderia sp. SIMBA_062 | reverse complement strand
GCTTCACTTCATTTGCCGTGATCAGCTTATGGCGGGACTTGCACCCGCAGGAGTGCGCCCATGCTGGGCGCACAAAAGAAACGCCACGGACTTTCGTCCGTGGCGTTGTCGCACCCCGGGGACCGCGACTTCAGCGAACCGGAGCGGTCGCCCGCCCGGCCCGCCGTCGCGCTTACCCGTTCGTCGCCGCAGCCGACGCAGGCGCCGGGGCGGCCGCCTTGTCGTAGTCGACCGTCTGGTCCGGCGCGCGCGGCGTCTCGCCGGCCTGCTGGATCCAGCCGCCGCCCAGTGCGCGGTACAGGTCGACCAGGTTCGTCCAGCGGGCCAGACGCGCGTTGATCAGCGACTGCTGCGCACTGTACAGATCGGTTTGCGCGGTCAGCACCGACAGGTAGCTGTCGACCCCGTTCTTGTAGCGCAGGTCCGACAGATCGAAACGACGCTGCTGCGCGTGCTCGTTGCGCTGGAGCGCGGCGATCTGCTGGTCGTACGTGCCGCGTGCCGCCAGCCCGTCGGACACTTCGCGGAACGCCGACTGGATCGCCTTCTCGTAGTTGGCGATCTCGATGCGCTTCTGCACGTTCGCGAGGTTCAGGTTCGCGATGTTCTGTCCACCTTCGAAGATCGGCATCGTGATCTGCGGCGCGAACGACCATGCGGCCGTGCCGGCCTTGAACAGCCCGCCGAGCGTCGGGCTCCCGGTGCCGAACGCGCCCGTCAGCGAGATGCGCGGGAAGAACGCCGCGCGCGCCGCGCCGATGTTCGCGTTCGCGGCCAGCAGCGTCTGCTCGGCCTGCATCACGTCGGGGCGACGCGTCAGCAGGTCCGACGGCAGGCCGGCCGGCACGTCCGTCAGCAGGTTCTGCGCGTCGAGCGGCATGCCTGCGGGCAGATCGTCCGGCAGCGGCTCGCCGATCAGCAGCACCAGCGCATTCAATGCCTGCGCACGCGCACGCGCCTGGGCCTGCTGGTTCGACAGCGCCTGCTCGACCACCGTCTGCGCCTGACGCAGCTCGAGCTCGGAGCCCGTGCCGTTGTCGAACTGCAGCTTCGTCAGGTCGTACGACGCCTGCGCGGTCTTCAGCGTGTCTTCCGTGACCTTCAGCAGATCGTCGGTCGACAGCAGCGTCAGGTACTGATCCGCGACCTGCGACACCAGCGAGATCTCGGTGGCCTGCCGTGCATACGACGTCGACAGGTACTGCGCGAGCGCCTGGTCCTTCAGGCTCTGCACGCGGCCGAACAGGTCGAGCTCCCACGACGCCGACAGCCCGACGTTGTAGGCGCGCGAAATGTAAGGCGCACCCGTCTGCGAAAGACCCTGCGGCACGCGCTGGATATTGCCCGTGCCGGTGCCGTCGAGCGTCGGGAACAGCCCGGCGCGCGTGATCTGGTACTGCGCGCGCGCCGCCTCGATGTTCAGCACCGCGACGCGCAGGTCGCGGTTGTTCTTCAGCGCGATCTCGATCAGCCGCTGCAGGCGCGGATCGACGAAGAATTCGCGCCAGCCGATGGCGGTCGCCGCCTGGCCGTTCGCGCTGCGCGCGCCGGCAGCACCCGGCTGCGTCGCATAGACGCCGTCGGCCGGGTACGCCTGCGCGACGGGTGCGTCGGGCCGCTTGTAGTGCGGCGCCATCGTGCAGCCCGTGGCAAGGAGCGCGACCGCGATTGCAGTCAAAGCGTGTTTTTGCATCATCACTGTCCCTTGTTGCCTTCGTCGCCGTTGCCCGGCTTCTCTTCGTGGTGCGAGTGCTGCTGAGCCAGGCGCAGCGCGTCGTCGACGTCTTCCTTCTCGCCGCTGAAGATCGCGCGAATCTTCACGAAGAACATCGGGATCATGAAGATCGCGAGGAACGTCGCCGTGATCATCCCGCCGATCACGCCGGTACCGATCGCGTGCTGGCTCGCCGAACCCGCGCCGTTACTGATCGCGAGCGGCATCACACCGAGAATGAACGCGAGCGACGTCATCAGGATCGGACGCAGCCGCAGGCGCGCCGCTTCCAGCGCGGCCTCGATCGGCCCCATCTTCTCCGTCATCTGCAGTTCGCGCGCGAACTCGACGATCAGAATCGCGTTCTTCGCGGACAAGCCCACCGTGGTCAACAGGCCGACCTGGAAGAACACGTCGTTCTCGAGGCCGCGCATCGTCGCCGCGAGCAGTGCGCCCACGACGCCGAGCGGCACCACCATGATCACCGAGAACGGGATCGACCAGCTTTCATACAGCGCCGCGAGACACAGGAACACGACCAGGATCGAGATCGCGTACAGCACCGGCGCCTGCGAGCCGGACTGGATTTCCTGGAACGACAGGCCGGTCCACGAATAGCCGATACCGACCGGCAGCTTCTTCGCGAGCCCTTCCATCGCTGTCATTGCCTGACCGGTCGACTTGCCCGGTGCGGCCTGACCCTGGATTTCCATCGCCGACACGCCGTTGTAGCGCTCGAGCTTCGGCGACCCGTACGTCCAGTGACCGCTCGCGAACGCGCCGAACGGCACCATCCCGCCCGACCCGTTGCGCACGTACCAGATGTTCAGGTCGTCCGGCGTCATCCGGAACGGCGCGTCCGACTGCACGTACACCTTCTTGATCCGGCCGTCGGTGTCGAGGAAGTTGTTCACGTACTTCGACGCCCACGCGATCGAGAACGTCTGGTCGATCGCATCCGCCGTCACGCCGAGCGCGTTCGCCTTCTCGCGATCGATGTCGACCTTGTACTGCGGCGTATCGTTCAGCCCGTTCGGACGCACGCCCTGCAGCGTCGGATCCTTCGCGGCCATCCCGAGCAACTGGTTACGCGCGGCCATCAGCGCGTCGTGGCCGAGACCGGCGTTGTCCGTCAGCTCGAAGTCGAAGCCGGCGGCCGTGCCGAGTTCCGGAATCGACGGCGGGTTGAACGGGATCACGAGCGCGTCCTTGTAACCCGCGTAGCGCCCGAACATCCGGCCGATCAGCGCCTGCACCTTCTGGTTCGCATGCTGGCGCTGCGCGTAGTCCTTCAGCCTGACGAACACGAGACCCGAGTTCTGGCCGCGGCCGGCGAAGCTGAAGCCGTTGACCGTGAACGCCGATTCGACAATATCCTTCTCGTCCTTCAGCAGGTAGTCGGAGATGTTCGCGAGCGTCTTCGCGGTCGTTTCCTGCGTCGAGCCCGACGGCGTCTGCACGATCACGAACATCAGGCCCTGGTCTTCATCGGGCAGGAACGACTTCGGCAGGCGCACGAACAGCAGGCCGACCGCGACGATCACCACCAGATAGATGATGAGCCAGCGGCCCGAGCGCTTGATCACGTGGTGCACGCCGACGTGGTACTTCTCGCGGCTGTTGTCGAACGTACGGTTGAACCAGCCGAAGAAGCCCTTCTTCTCTTCGTGATGCCCTTGCGGGATCGGCTTCAGGATCGTCGCGCACAGTGCCGGCGTCAGAATCAACGCGACGAGCACCGACAGCACCATCGCCGACACGATCGTCAACGAGAACTGACGATAGATCGCGCCGACCGAGCCGCCGGAGAACGCGACCGGCACGAACACCGCCGACAGCACGAGCGCCACGCCGACGAGCGCGCCGGTGATCTGGCCCATCGCCTTGCGGGTCGCCTCCTTCGGTGACAGCCCCTCTTCCGCCATCACACGCTCGACGTTCTCGACCACCACGATCGCATCGTCCACCAGCAGGCCGATTGCGAGCACGAGGCCGAACATCGACAGCGTGTTGATCGAGAAGCCCACCAGCGACATGATCGCGAACGTGCCGAGCAGCACGACCGGCACCGCGATCGTCGGGATGATCGTCGCCCGCAGGTTCTGCAGGAACAGATACATCACGAGGAACACCAGCACGATACCTTCGAGCAGCGTCTTAACCACGTCCTCGATCGACAGCTTCACGAACGGCGTCGTGTCGTACGGATACTTCACGACGAGGCCATGCGGGAAGAACGGTGCGAGCTCGTCGATCTTCGCGCGCACGGCCTTCGCGGTCGCGAGCGCGTTCGCGTTGGTCGCGAGCTGGATACCGAAGCCCGCGGTCGGCTGACCGTTGTACTTCGTGTCGAAGTTGTAGTTTTCGCCGCCGAGCTCGATCTTCGAGACGTCCTTCAGGCGAACCTGCGAGCCGTCCTGGTTGACCTTCAGCAGGATGTTGCCGAACTGCTCGGGCGTCTGCAGCAGCGTCGATTCGGTGATCGTCGCCTGCAGCACGGTGCCCGGCGTGGCCGGCGTGCCGCCGATCTGGCCGCCCGCGATCTGCACGTTCTGTGCGGCGATCGCGGTCGACACGTCGACCGGCGTGAGGCCGTAGTTCGTCAGGCGGGTCGGGTCGAGCCAGATCCGCATCGCGTACTGCGAGCCGAACAGCGTGACGGTACCGACGCCGTTCAACCGGCTGATCGGATCCTTCACGTGCGACGCCACGAAGTTCGCGAGGTCGTACTTGTTCATGCTGCCGTCTTCGGAGTTGAAGGCGAGCACCAGCAGGAAGCTGCTGCTCGACTTCGTCACCGACAGACCGAGCTGCTGCACGACCTGCGGCAGAACCGGCGTCGCGAGCGACAGCTTGTTCTGCACCTGGACCTGCGCGATGTCGGCGTTGGTGCCCGGCGCGAAGGTCAGCGTGATCGTCGCGTTGCCCGAGTCGTCACTCGTCGACGACATGTACAGGAAGTTGTCGAGACCGCTCATCTGCTGCTCGATCACCTGCGTCACCGTGTCTTCCACGGTCTTCGCGGAAGCGCCCGGGTAGTTCGCGGTGATCTGGATCGATGGCGGCGCGATCGTCGGATACTGCGAGATCGGCAGCGTGAAGATCGACGCGACCCCGGCCAGCATCAGGATGATGGCGATCACCCACGCGAAGATCGGGCGATCGATAAAAAACTTTGCCATGAAACAGGCTCCCTGTTATTTCGCGCTCGAAGCAGCGGCGGCGCTCGCCGGCGCTGCACCCGATGCGGCGGCGCCCGAGGCAGCGGCGCCCGACGCGGTAGCGCCCGAAGCGGCGGCGGCGGCCGGCGCGGTCGATGCGGCCGCACCCGATGCCGCATCGGCGGCCGGCAACTGCGCGGCGACCGACTTCACCGTCGCGCCCGGACGAACCTTCTCGACGCCCTGCACGATCACGCGGTCGCCCGCTTGCAGGCCGCCTTCGACGATCCAGTTCTGACCTTGCATGCCGGTTGTCTTCAGCGGACGCGGCTCGACCTTGTTGCCCGCGTTCACGACCAGCGCGATCGCCTGGCCCTTCGCGTCATGCGTAACGCCGATCTGCGGCACCAGGAACGCGTTCTCGTTCACGCCTTCCTCGATCCGTGCGCGCACGAACATCCCCGGCAGGAGCACGCGGCCCGGGTTCGGGAACACCGCGCGGATCGTCACCGAGCCCGTCGTCTGGTCGACCGTCACGTCGGAGAACTGCAGCTTGCCGGCGTCGGAATAGGTCTTGCCGTCCTCCAGGATCAGCGACACCTTCGCCGCGCCCGGGCCGCTCGTCTTCAGGCGGCCGCTCTGCACGTCCTGGCGCAGCTTCAGCCCCTCGAGGCTCGACTGCGTCAGGTCGACATAGACCGGATCGAGCTGCTGCACCGTCGACATCAGCGTCGCCTGGCTCGCCTGCACGTAGGCGCCCGGCGTGACTTGCGAAATGCCGACGCGGCCGGTGATCGGCGACACGACGTCCGTATAGCCGAGGTTGATCTGCGCGGTATCGACCGCTGCCTTGCCGGCCGCGACGTCCGCCGCGGCCTGGCCCTGCGTGGCCACCGCGTTGTCGTATTCCTGCTTGCTGACCGCGTTCGCGGCCACCAGCACCTTGTAGCGCGCGACCAGCGCGTTCTGCGTGACGAGGTTCGCCTGCGCCTTCGCGAGCGTCGCCTTCGCGCTGTTCAGCTGGGCGATGTACGGTGCCGGGTCGATCTTGTAGAGGCGCTGGCCGGCCTTGACGTCGCCGCCTTCGGTGAATTCACGGCGCAGCACGATGCCGTCGACCCGCGCACGCACCTGCGCGACGAGGAAGGCGCTGGTGCGGCCCGGCAGCTCGGTGAAGACCGGCACGGATTGCGGCTGGACGGTGACGACACCGACTTCCGGCGTTTGCGGCGGCGGTGCCGATTCTTTTTTTCCGCAGGCAGCCAGGAAAACCGCGGCTGCCGCGACAGTGATCAAGCGGTATGGAACCCGTTCGACGCGCATGGAGCGACCTCTGTTTGTAACCAATGGAATGAGTGCAGCGCCCCGCGGGAGCGCAACACGGATGCGCCTCGCGGCGCAGATCGAACACCTGAATTACGGGACTGCTGGATACAGCAAGTCGGCACGAAACCTCCGTGCCGACGAGATGCCGCGAACTGCGGACTGGTACTTTGGCGGGAATCAGCAGAGTGGGATATTAACTGATTGCCACTTGGGCCATTCGATCGTAGGGTGGTATTGTATATACATTCACGAATGTATGTAAAAAGCCCGATCGCCCGTCGCGACCCGCCCAATCTTACGAATTGTTTCAAGTCGAGAGCATAGCGGCTCCCGGAGACGGCGACGAGGGTGCAGACCCCTATATTCACCTACGATCGATTCATTCAGGCCTGCACATGGTCAGACGTACCAAGGAGGAGGCGCTCGAGACGCGCAACCGCATTCTCGATGCCGCCGAGCACGTGTTCTTCGAGAAGGGCGTGTCGCACACGTCGCTCGCGGACATCGCCCAGCACGCCGGCGTGACGCGCGGCGCGATCTACTGGCATTTCGCGAACAAGAGCGAGCTGTTCGATGCGATGTTCGACCGCGTGTTCCTGCCGATCGACGAGCTCAAACGGATGCCGCTCGACGCGCCCGGCGGCAATCCGCTCGACAAGATCCGCAAGATCCTGATCTGGTGCCTGCTCGGCGTGCAGCGCGACTCGCAGTTGCGACGCGTGTTCAGCATCCTGTTCATGAAGTGCGAATACGTCGCGGACATGGAGCCGCTGCTGCAGCGCAACCGCGCGGGGATGAGCGAGGCGCTGCACGCGATCGATGCCGATCTCGCGGTCGCCGTTCAGCTCAAGCTGCTGCCCGAGCGGCTCGACACGTGGCGCGCGACGCTGATGCTGCACACGCTCGTCAGCGGTTTCGTGCGCGACATGCTGATGCTGCCCGACGAAATCGACGCCGAGCAGCATGCGGAACAACTCGTAGACGGCTGCTTCGACATGCTGCGCTACAGCCCGGCGATGCTGAAGACGGGCGACTGACGGGCGCCCCGCCGACGGCGCGACGTGCGCCGTTTCATCGTCACCGGCCGGGCGATCCGGCCATGCACGGGCGGCCGGCGCCGCGCCGCCCGATCGACTCCTCTGCTTTCCCCGGTTCGCTCAGGCCGCCTTCGGGCGTTGCGCGCGGGCCCGCCGGTTCGACGCGGCCACCGAATCGCGCGTCGGCATCGCCGCGCCGCCGAGTCCCGCGATCCATGCGTCGGTCGACATCACGGCCGCGAAATTCGACTGGAACACCACCGTGTACGCGCGGTGAATCTCCTCGGCGCTCGCCGCGCCCGCTTCGTTCTCATACGGCAACGCGCCGGTCGCGTCCGTCAGGTATTCGACCGCGAGCCCCGCGTGCGCCGCGTGATAGACCGTCGCCGCATTGCAGTTGTGCGTCATGTAGCCGACGACCGACAGCGTGTCGATGCCGTGCGCGTCGAGCCACGCGGCGAGATCGGTGCCGGCGAACGCGCTGGCCTGCCCCTTCACGATCAGGTGCGCATGCGGCCGGTCGGAGACGACCGGATGCAGCGCGACGCCGTCCGTGCCGGGCGCGAAGATCGGCGCCCCCGCCGGCGCGACGTGCTGGACAACGATCACGGGCACGCCGGCCGCATGCGCGGCGTCGATCGCACGACCGATGTTCGCGAGCGAAGTGTCGACGGGCGGATACTCGATCGGCAGGTTGCCCGTCACGTATTCGTTCTGGACATCGATCACGATCAGGGCACGGCGGGAAGCGGAAGGCGATACGGCGTTCGACATGGCAGGCTCCGGGTTCGGCCGCGCCGCCCCGCTCCGGAACGGGGCGGACAGCAGCGCGATGCGATGCATTGTCGGATCGCATCGCGCTTGCCGACAGTGGCCCGATAGCCATTCTTCGATAGAATCGGGCCACCGCCATTCCGGAGCCCGTCATGCGCGCCGCTGCGCCGCCCGTTGCCCCCGCCCCGACCGTCGTCGCCGTGATCGCGTACGACGGCATCAGCCCGTTCCACCTGTCGGTGCCGTCCGTCGTGTTCGGGAGGGAGCGCGATGCGGCCGCGGCGCCCGCGTTCGAGTTCCGCGTGTGCTCGGCCGAGCGCGGCCCGCTGGCGACGACGGGCGGCTTCACGATCACCGCGCCGCACGGGCTCGACGCACTCGACGACGCGGACATCGTCATCGTGCCGGCGTGGCGCGATCCCGCCGAAGCGCCGCCGGACGTGCTGGTCGACGCGGTACGCGCGGCGGCCGCGCGCGGCGCGCAGGTCGTCGGCCTGTGCCTCGGCGCGTACGTGCTCGCCGCGGCCGGGCTGCTCGACGGGCGCCCGGCCACGACGCACTGGGCGTGGGCCGACGACTTCGCGCAACGCTTTCCGCGCGTGAAGCTCGACCCCGACGTGCTGTACGTCGACGACGGCAGCCTGATGACGTCGGCCGGCACGGCCGCGGGGCTCGACTGCTGCCTGCACGTGGTGCGGCGGCGTTTCGGCTCGGACGCCGCCAACCAGATCGCGCGCCGTCTCGTGATCCCGCCGCACCGCCAGGGCGGGCAGGCGCAGTACGTGCCGCAGCCGGTCGCCGCGCATCCGCGCGACGCGCGGCTCGCGGGCCTGCTCGACTGGGTGCGCGCGCATCTCGACGTCGCGCACAGTGTGGATTCGCTTGCCGAACGCGTACTGATGAGCCGGCGCACGTTCACGCGCCACTTCCGCCAGGCGACGGGCATGACCGTCACCGCGTGGCTGCAGGCCGAACGGCTCACGCGTGCGCAGCATCTGCTGGAGACCACCGGACAATCGATCGACGCGATCGCGCAGGCGGCCGGCTATGGCTCGAGCGTGTCGCTGCGCCAGCATTTCGCGGGCGCGCTCGGCACGTCGCCGTCGGCATATCGGAGGGAATTTCGCGGCACCGGGCCCGACGCGCGGCGCTAGTGTGGCCGCCGGGCCACCGCGCCGCCGGGCCGCCGGCGCTCGGCCGGGCAACCCGCTAGCGGGCGCGGCCGCTCAGGCGCCGTTGATCCAGCGCGCCGCGTACAGCAGCAACGCGACGAACACGATGATCGCCGCCCACGCCCAGACGGGCAGCGGGCCGGATTCGCGATGATGAACGGCGCTCGCGGCGCGGCCGCTCAGCGCACTGCCGAGGTGCGACGGCAGCGGACGCTTCGCCGCGGCCATCAGCGACGCGGGCCGCAGGAACACATGCTGGCGACGCGGCGGGCTCGCGCGCGCGCGGTTCGGCACGAGGCCGTGCTTCGCCTGCACGACCGCGCAGAATTCGCGGAAGAAATCGTCGGTCCACTCGTGCAGCGCATTCTCGATCTGCCGCGCCGGCAGCTCGGCGAGCGGCCCGCTCGCCGTCGCCCACATCACGTATTCGATGCGCGTCGCGGCCTCGTCGTCGTCCGGCAGCAGCACGAGCTCGACCTGCCCGCGCAGCGCGCCGAGGCCGTCGGCCCGCGCCTTGAAGTTGAGCACGCGGCGCGGCTGCCCTTCCGCGTCGCCCTGTTCGCTCGCCGAGTGCGCACGCACGTCGTAGCGCGCACGCAGCGGGCCGAGCGGGACCGTGATCGTCAGCGCGAACTCGCCGTGCGCGAGCTTCGCGAACGATTCGCAATGGTCGAAGCTCGCCCGCAGCAACGCGAGATCCTCCAGTGCCTCCCGCACGACAGCCGGCGCGAGCGGTACGCGTAACGTGTCGGTCAGTTCCATGATGCCTCCCCGATGTACCTACGCCGTATCAGGACGTCTCGATGAGATTGTCGACCCGTGCGACATCGAAGGCGACGTAGTGCGCGAGCGCGGACGCGGTCTCCCCCGGTTCTTCGTAACTCCACGCGGCGTTCTCGATCACGCCGTCTTCGGTCTGCAGGTGGAAATACACGGCCTGGCCCCTCAGCGGACACGCCGTCGTGACGCTCGACTTCACCAGCCGGTGCATGTTGACGTCGCCGCGCGGCAGGTAATGGATGTCCGGCAGGCCCGTTTCGCGCACGGTCAGTGCGCCGTGCGAATCGGCGTACGTGATGCCGCGATGAATCACGCGCACGCGATGGCGGTTCGGCACGATTTCTAGGCGAGGGTCGGCGGCATCGGACATCGTTTCTTCTCCGGGCGGCGGCCCCGGCGGGCAAGCCGGGTGCAGGAAACGAAAAAGCCACGGCACAGGGGCCGTGGCTCTCATTATGGGCGAAACTGCATCCGATTGCGCGACCGCGCCGGGCCCGCGATTCGCTACTGCGTATTCCACCGGAACGCGGCCTTCGCGCCGCCCTTCGCACCGACCGTGACCGCGCGCGATTCGTCGCTGCCCTGGTACGACGCGTGAACGGTGTAGCGCCCCGGCGGCAGCTTCACGAGCATGTACGGGCCGCGCGCGTCCGTCTTCAGCAATTCGGTGCCCTTGGCGTCGACGATCCGCACATGGACGTCGGCCAGGAATTCGCCGCCCGCGCCGGTGAAGCGCAGCGCCAGCGGCCACGCCGCTTCGCTTTGCTCGAATGCCGTCGATTGATCCTTGCCGATGCCGCCCGACACGTAGCTGACATCGCCCTGCTGGCTCGCCGCGGGCAAGCCGTCCGATTGCGCGTAGGCGCCGGGCGCGGCGCCGGCGAGGCCGGCGGCCAGCGCCGCGGCGGCGGCAAATCGGGACACGTTGCGTAGATATTGCATGGCTCTCTCCTTTCGGGTCGGAACACAGCACCACGGGGCCGAACGCCGGCAGCGCCCGCGAGGGCCGGCGAGGCCGGCCCGCAACGGCCGCCGGTCAGCTCAGGTCGACCGGCACGAAGATCTGTGCATTATCGCGCTGAATCAGGAGAGCAAGACTGTTGCCCGCTCCCTTGACCGCATCGCGCAATTGCTCGGCGTTCGTGACCGGGCGGCCGTTGACCGCGAGAATCACGTCGCCAGGCTGGATGCCTGCGCTGGCTGCCGGGCCGCCGGCCTGCTGCACGATCAGCCCGTGCGACAGGTTGGCGGCGCTGCGCTCCTGCGGCGTGAGCGGTCGCACCGCGACGCCGAGGCGGCCCTGCTCGACCGGGCCGCCGTCGTTCGACGCCAGCTTCGCGTCGGTCATCGCGCCGAGCGTCACGCTGATCGACTTCTTCGCCTTGTCGCGCCACACCTGCAGGTCGGCCTTCGAACCCGGCTTCAGGTTCGCGATCTGCGCAGGCAGCGACGTGGAGTCGGCCACCGGCGAGCCGTTCACCCCCAGGATCACGTCGCCCGGCTGCAGGCCCGCCTTCGCGGCCGGGCCGTTCGGGTCGACCGAGCTGACGAGCGCGCCGTCCGGCTTCTGCAGTCCGAACGAGCTCGCGAGCGTCTGGTTCAGCCCCTGCACGGCGACGCCGAGGCGGCCGCGGCTCACGTGGCCCGTCTTCACGAGCTCGTCCTTGACCTTGATCGCCTCGTTGATCGGGATCGCGAACGACAGGCCCTGGAAGCCGCCCGTCTGCGAGTAGATCATCGAGTTGATGCCGATCACCTCGCCCTGCAGGTTGAACAGCGGGCCGCCCGAGTTGCCGGGGTTCACCGGCACGTCGGTCTGGATGAACGGCGTGTAGTTCTCGTCGGGCAGCGCGCGCGATTTCGCGCTGATGATGCCGGACGTGACCGTGTTGTCGAAGCCGTACGGCGAGCCGATCGCGACGACCCACTGGCCGACCTTGCTCTGGCCCGGATCGCCGATCTTCACGGTCGGCAGGCCGCTCGCGTCGATCTTCAGCACCGCGACGTCGGACTGCTTGTCGGAGCCGACGACCTTCGCCTTGTACTCGCGCTTGTCGGTCAGCTTGACCGTGACGACGTTCGCGCCGTCGATCACGTGCGCGTTGGTGAGGATGTACCCGTCGGCGCTGACGATGAATCCCGAACCGAGGCTCGCGCTCGGCTGGTCGTCCGGCTGCGCGTCGCCGCCCATGCCCGGCACCTGGCCGTAGAAGTGCTTGAAGAACTGGTAGAACGGATCGCTCGGATCCATCGGCAGCTGCGGCTGCTGCACCCGTCGCGACACCTGCTTCACGACGTGCTTCGCGCTGATGTTCACGACCGCCGGGCCGTAGGTTTCGACCAGCCCGGAGAAATCGGGAATGCCGGTCTTCGCCGCGGCTTCGGCCGGCATCAGCGCAGCGGCCTGCGCGGGCGTGATGATCTGCGGATCGGCGCGGCGGGTGCCCGCGACATAGCCGGCGGACAGGGCGGCCGCCACGGCGACCGCGACGGCGCCGCGCGCAAGGAATCGAGTGTTCATCGTAGGACCTCCTCTTTGTTAGGACGCAGCGTAACGACCCTGACTTAAAGGAGGCTTAATCGACCTCGAGCGAGGCCTGGCGCGTGTTCACGCCGATGACGGGCGGGCGCCGGCGCCCGCGCCGCGCGGCGCCGTGCATCATGCGGATTCGGCAGCCTGCGCCGGCATCTCGGCGTCGCGGAACACGACGCTCACGAGCAGGCCGCCGGCGGCCGCGTCGCCGAGCGACACCGTCGCGCCCTGCTGCGCCGCCACGCGCTTGACGATCGCGAGCCCGAGCCCGCTGCCCGACACGTCGGCGCGCGCCCGCGCGGAGCTGTCGCGGTAGAAGCGGTCGAACACGCGCTCGCGCTCGTCGGCCGGGATGCCAGGCCCGCTGTCGCCGATCTGCACGCACGCGCGGCCGGCCGCGTCGCGCGTCAGCGACACGTCGATGCGGCCGCCGTCGGGGGTGTACTTCACCGCGTTGTCGAGCAGGTTGCCGAACATCACGCGCAGCGCGCCGACATCCGCGACGACGGTCGCCGCGCGGGTCTCCTCGAAGCCGAGATCGATGTGGTGACGCTGCGCGAGCGGTGCATGCGCGGCCACGCATTCGACGAGCAGCGCCTGCAGGTCGACCGGCTCGCGCATCGTCGCGCCATCCGGTTCGGCACGCGCGAGCGCGAGCAGTTGCTCGGTGAGACGCGTCGCGCGCGACACGCCGTCCTGGAGATCCGCGATCGCCTCGCGACGCGAGGTATCGTCCTTCGCGCGGGCGACGAGCTGCGCCTGGATCTGCACGGCCGCGAGCGGCGTGCGCAGCTCGTGCGCGGCATCGGCGACAAAGGCCTTCTGCGTGTCGAGCGCCGCCGACAGCCGCGCGAGCAGCCTGTTCAGCGCGCGCACGAGCGGCTGCACCTCAAGCGGCAGGCCCGCATCGCGCAATGGATCGAGCGCTTCCGGCCGGCGCGCCTCGACCGCGCGCGTCACGCGGGCGAGCGGCGCGAGCCCGCGCCCGACGATCATCCAGACCGCCGCACCGAGGAACGGCAGCAGCACGATCAGCGGCCACAGCGTGCGCAGCGCGACGTTCGCCGCGAGCCGGTTGCGCACCGACAGCGGCTGCGCGAGCTGCACGACGTTGTCGCCGACGATCGCGCCGTACACGCGCCATTCGCCGCGATCGGTGCGCTCGGTCGAGAAGCCGAGTTCCGCGCGCGGCGCGATCGGCGCACGCGGATGCGAGAAGTACATCAGCACGCCGTTGCGGTTCCAGATCTGGATCACGATGCCTTCGTCGCCGTTGGTGCGCGAACCGAACACCTGCGAGAACGGCTCGGACGGCAGCGCCGCGGCGATTTCCTGCAGCTGGTAGTCGAACAGCTCGTTCGCTTCGGCGAGCGCCTGCCGGTAGATCAGCCAGCCCGCGAGGCCCACGCCCGCGACGACGATCGCGAGCAGCCAGATCAGCAATTGATGACGAATCGACCTCACGCGTCAGCTTTCCTTGACGACCATGTAGCCGAGCCCGCGCACGTTGCGGATCAGGTCCGAACCGAGCTTCTTGCGCAGCGCGTGGATGTAGACCTCGACCGTGTTGCTGCCGATCTCCTCGCCCCAGCCGTACATCTTCTCCTCGAGCTGGCTCTTCGACAGCACCGCGCCGGGCCGCGCCAGCAGCGCCTGGAGCAGCGCGAACTCGCGCGCGGACAGCGCGACCGGCGCGCCGTCGAGCGTCACCTGGTGCGACGCGGGATCGAGCGTCAGCGCGCCGTGGCGGATCAGCGACTCGCTGCGCCCCGCCTGGCGGCGGATCAGCGCGCGCATCCGCGCGCCCAGTTCGTCGAGGTCGAACGGCTTGACGAGGTAGTCGTCGGCGCCCGCGTCGAGCCCCTTCACGCGATCGGCGACCGCATCGCGCGCGGTGACGATCAGCACCGGCAGCGACTGCCCGCGCGCACGCAGCGTGCGCAGCACGTCGATGCCGTCGCGCTTCGGCAGGCCGAGATCGAGCAGCAGCAGGTCGTACGCCTCGCCGCCGAGCGCGGTGAGCGCGGCGTCGCCGTCCTGCACCCAGTCGACCGCGAAGCCGTCGGCGCGCAAGGCCTTGCGTACGCCTTCGGCAATCATTCGATCGTCTTCAACAAGGAGAATCCGCATCGGAACCGGAGCCCATGGGGCGAGTCAACATGGCGACCATTGTAGCGCCGCGAATCGCGTGCGCCGCCTGCAATGCAACAGAAAGGCGGATTGCAAGGGGCGTGTGCGCACTTGTCTCTACAATGTGCGCTCCGGCGCCCCGCGCGCCCTGCCCGAACCCCTGCATTTCCCGTATTCGCCCATGCCGATTTCCGATCTCTCCGCCCGGTTCGCACCCCGCGCCCGCGTCTGCGCCCGCGTCTGCCTGCGTGCGGCCGCCGTCGTCGCCACCTGCACGGCCCTTGCGTTCGCACCTTCCGCGCAGGCCCGCAAGAAGCTCCACAAGGAAGCGCGCAAGACCGCCGTCGTGTCGCCCGCCGCGCGCGCGGCCGGCCTGCCGGCGTCCGTGCTGGTCGCGCTGCAGCGCGCGAAGGTGCCGGCATCGGCGATGAGCGTCGTCGTCGAGCGCGTCGGCGATCCCGAGCCGCTGATCGAATGGAACGCGAGCCGGCCAATGCTGCCGGCGTCGACGATGAAGCTCGTCACGACCTTCTCGGGCCTGTCGATCCTCGGCCCCGACTTCCGCTGGCGCACCACCGCGTATGCGGACGGCCCGGTCGATCCGGACGGCACGCTGGAGGGCAACCTGTACATCAAGGGCAACGGCGATCCGAAGCTCGTGCCCGAGGAGCTGATCGATCTCGTCGACAAGCTCCGCAAGGCGGGCATCAAGCGCGTGAGCGGCGGCCTCGTGCTCGACAAGAGCTATTTCGCCGCGTCGACGCGCGACCTGCCGTCGTTCGACGACGACGTGAGCGCACCGTACAACGTCGGCCCGGATCCGCTGCTGTATGCGTTCAAGGCCGTGTCGTTCACGGTGACGCCGGGCGACGACGGCAAGGTCGCCGTCGATGTGCTGCCGCCGCTCGCCAATCTGTCGATCGACAACCAGCTGTACGAAGGCAGCGGATCGTGCGGCGCGGCTGCCGCGGCCGCGCGTCCGACGCTGTCGTCCGGCAGCGGGATCATGACCGCGTCGTTCGCCGGCGACTATCCGCTGCGCTGCGGCGCGCGCACGACCAATCTCGCGATCCTCGATCACACGACGTTCTTCGCGCGCGGCTTCCTCGCGCTGTGGCAACAGGACGGCGGCACGATCGCGGGACCGGTCAGCGAAGGCAAGGTGCCGACCACCGCGCGCCCGCTCGCCGTCCATCACAGCCCGGTGCTCGGCAGCATCGTCTACGACATCAACAAGTTCAGCAACAACGTGATGGCGCGCAACCTGTTCCTGACGATCGGCGCGGTCGCCGGCAAGCCGCCCGCGACACCCGAGCAGTCGAGCCGCGCGATTCACGCGTTCCTGCAGAAGAGCGGGATCGCGATGCCCGACCTCGCGCTCGAGAACGGCTCGGGCCTGTCGCGCGACGAGCACGTGAGCGCGTTGTCGCTCGCCGCGCTGCTGCAGGCCGCGAACGCGAGCCCGGTCGCGCAGGCGTTCGTCGATTCGCTGCCGGTCGCCGGCATCGACGGCACGATGAAGAACCGCCTGACCAACGCCGGCGTGCTCGGCAACGCGCACATCAAGACGGGCACGCTGCGCGACGTGCGCGCGATCGCAGGCTACGTCGCGGGCGCGGACGGCCAGAGCTACGTCGTCGTCAGTTTCATCAACGACGATCACGCGGAAGCCGCGCGGGCCGCGCACGACACGCTGCTCGAATGGATCTACGCGGGCGCGCACTGACGACGCGCGCGCCGCGACGCCGCGCACCCGCGCAGCGCCCGCGCGCTGCGCCACAAAACGGGGCCGCACCGCGCGGCCCCGTTGCACATGGTTTCCGTAGAAACCCTGTCCTCAGAGGGAACCCTCTACGCTGCCCTCTCGCCTAGCGCGTGGCGATTGCGTAGGCTGTTGGCCTGACCGATATCTACAACGGGCCATGGGCCCGGCCTCACGGCTTGCAGGGGAAAGGAGGAGACACGTCCATGCGATTCGACGTCGAATTGCTTCTGCTCGCGCTGGCGCCCGTCTTCCTGCTCTGCATCGCGTGGGAGGCCTGGCACCTCGCCCGCACGCGTGCGCAGGACACTGTCTATGCGTGGCGCGACACGCTGTGCAACGCGGCGCTCGCGCTGATGCACCAGGGCGCCGACAAGCTCGCGTGGCTGTTCGTGATCCCCGTTTATGCGTACTGCTACGCACATTTCCGGCTGTTCACGTGGCACGACGGCTGGCTGTCGTTCGCCGTGCTGTTCATCGGCCAGGACTTCCTCTACTACGTGTTCCATCGCGCGAGCCATCGCGTGCGCTGGCTGTGGGCCGCGCACGTCGTGCACCACTCGTCCGAGCGGATGAATTTCTCGACCGCGTTCCGGCAGAGCCTGATGTATCCCGTCGCGGGCATGTGGGCGTTCTGGCTGCCGCTCGCGTTCGTCGGCTTTCCGCCGCAGCAGATCGTCGGCGTCGTGCTGATCAACCTCGCATTCCAGTTCTTCGTGCACACGCAGGCGATCGGCAAGCTCGGCTGGCTCGAATACGTGCTCAACACGCCGTCGATCCATCGTGCGCACCATGCCCGCAACCCGCGCTACATCGACCGCAATTACGCAGGTGTGCTCGTGATCTGGGATCGCCTGTTCGGCAGCTACGTCGAGGAGTCGCCCGACGATCCGCCGCGATATGGAATCGTCGAGCCGCTCGGCTCGAACAACCCGCTCGTCGCGACGTTCCACGAGTGGGTATCGATGGCGGCCGACGCGTTGCGCATCGACGGATGGCGCAACAAGCTGCGCGCGATTTTCGGCCCGCCCGAATGGGCGAGCGCTTATCATGCGCAGATTGCAGAGGCCGCGAACCAGGATCCGCGCGCCGTGCCGCTTGCGGCTGCGCGTGACCAATAAACCGTTTCAGCCAACGGCCGCCGCGCAGCCCGAAACCGGGCAGGCACGCGGCAGATGAGAAACACATCAGGCCATATCTACGAGGAGATAGAACGATGCAATCACGACAACACGCACCTTCGCGCCACCGTCAACGCCTGCTGCGCACCGCACAGGTCGCGATCGCGGGCGCCGCGCTCGCGCTGCTCGCCGCGTGCGGCGGCGGTGACGACAACAACAACAGCGCGTCGAACACGCCGCCGTCCGGCGTGAAAATGCAGATCGTGTCGTTCGGCGACAGCCTGTCGGACGTCGGTACCTACTCGCAGATCAAGCTCGGCTTCGGCGGCGGCCGCTTCACGACCAACCCCGGCCAGGTGTGGACGCAGGACGTCGCGCAGTACTACGGCGACACGCTGCAGCCCGCGAACCAGGGCGGCTTCGGCATTCCGCTGCAGGCCACGGGCGCCCTCGGCTACGCGCAGGGCGGCTCGCGCGTGACGCTGCAGCCGGGCATCGGCCACGCGGCCTCGAGCGTGCCGAACGCCGACTACGCGCAGGCCACGACGACGCCGATCGCCGATCAGGTCAAGCAGTACCTGACGCAGCACGGCAGCTTCAACGCCGGCCAGATCGTGCTGATCAACGGCGGCGCGAACGACATCTTCTATCAGGCGCAGGTCGCGCAGGCGCAAGGCAACACACCGGCCGCGCAACTCGCGGCCGCGCAGGCAATCGGGCTGGCCGCGCAGCAGCTCGGCGGCATCGTCCAGCAGATCGTCGCGGCCGGCGCGTCGCACGTGTTCGTCGCGAACGTGCCGGACATCGGCACCACGCCGCTCGCGCTGCAGGGCGGCACGCAGGCCGCGTTCACGCAACTGTCGGGGCTCTTCAACCAGACGCTGGTCGGCACGCTCGCCGCACTGAAGGTCGACCCGAAGAAGTACGCGGTGGTCGATGCGTTCACGTGGCAGGACGGCATCGCGGCCAACTATCAGGCGAACGGCTTCAGCGTGTCGAACACCGACACCGGCTGCAACCTGAAGGCGATGGTGGCGGCGGCGACCCAGTATGGCGTCGCCGATGCGACCGCCTTCGGCTCGTCGCTGTTCTGCTCGCCGCAGACCTACACGACCGCCAACGCGGACCAGACTTACATGTTCGCCGACCTGGTGCACCCGACGACGCACCTGCACGCGCTGTTCGCGCAGTACGTCGAGAAGCAGATCGCGGCAACGGGCGTCGGCAAGTAAGCCTCCCGCCACGCGCTCAAACGAAAACGCCCGACCGGTTCGCCGGTCGGGCGTTTTTTATGCCGGATCGGATGCGCGACGCTGCGTCAGTCGCGCGCTTCGAATGCCGCGGCCGCGCGACCGAGACGATCGTTGACCGCGATCCACTCGACGGTCTCGGGCAGCTTCTCGACGAGGATGCGTGCGACCTGCGCGCGGTCGAGCGCGCGCAGCATGCCGTACAGGTCGCGCGCATACGCCTGCGGATCTTCCGGCGCCGCGACGAAATGCACGCCGTCGGCCTGCGCCCAGCGTCCCGCGCGCGACGCGCGTGCGACGAGCGCGACGCGTTCGCCGTCCGTCTGCGCGGCCGCGAGCAGCGGCTCGAGCGCATCGAACGGCATGAGCGCGAGCGGCGTGCGCGGCGCGTAATGCGCCTTCAGCGTGCCGGACGCGCGCGGCGCGGTCGCGTCGCCGCCGTCGGGCAGGCGCGGCGCGCGGCCGAGCACGTCGGCGATCTGCCGCGGCGTCACGTGGCCCGGACGCAGCAGCGCCGGGAAGCCGCGCGACAGGTCGAGGATCGTCGATTCGATGCCGACTTCGGACGCGCCGCCGTCGAGCACGTGCACCGTGTCGCCGAATTCGTCGCGCACGTGCTGAGCGGTGGTCGGGCTCACATGGCCGAAGCGGTTCGCGGACGGCGCGGCGACGCCGCCGTGGCCGCCGCGCCGCGCGCTGAACGCGGCCAGCAGCGCCTGCGCGACCGGATGCGACGGACAGCGCAGGCCGACCGAATCCTGCCCGCCGCTCACGGCGTCCGGAATGCGCGCATGGCGCTTCAGGATCAGCGTCAGCGGGCCCGGCCAGAATGCATCGATCAGCGCCTGCGCATCGGCCGGCAGGTCGTCGGCCCAGTAGCCCGGATCGCCGCCGGGCGGCAGATGCACGATCACCGGATGGTTCGCTGGGCGCCCTTTCGCCGCGTAGATGCGCGCGACGGCTTCGGGATTCGCCGCGTCGCCGCCGAGCCCGTACACGGTTTCGGTCGGGAACGCGACGAGTTGCCCCGCGTCGAGCAGCGCGGCGGCCGCGTCGATCTGCGCGCGCGTCACGGAGTTCGGGAGATCGATGGACATCGGCTGGCGCTCAGTCGAGCGGCACGCGCAGCAGCTGCGCACACGCGGTGGCGGCGGCGACGGCGTCGTCGCGCGTCTCGGCCGTGAAGTTCACGTGGCCCATCTTGCGACCGACGCGCGCTTCTTCCTTGCCGTACAGATGCAGGTGCGCGGCCGGCATCGCGGCGACCGTGTCCCACGGCGGCGTGACGGCCTCGGCCGCTCCGCCGGAGCCGGTCGCACCGTTCGGGAACCACACGTCGCCGAGGATGTTCAGCATCGCGGCCGGCGAATGCTGGCGCGGGTTGCCGAGCGGCATGCGCGTCATCGCGCGCACCTGCTGCTCGAACTGGCTCGTTGCGCACGCATCGACCGTGTAGTGGCCGGAGTTGTGCGGGCGCGGCGCCATTTCGTTCGCGACGAACGACCCGTCTTCCAGCACGAAGAATTCGACGCACAGCACGCCGACGTAGCCGAGCGTATCGGCGATCCGGACGGCCGCCTGCTGCGCCTCTTCGACACGCGCGGCATCGGCGGCCGGCGCCGGCACGATGGTCAGCGCGAGGATGCCGTCGTGATGCACGTTCTGCGCGAGCGGGAAGGCGGCCGAGCGGCCGTCCGCGCCGCGCGCGATCAGCGCCGACACTTCATACTTCAGCGGCAGGCGCTTTTCGAGCACGCACGGCACGCCGTTGAGCGCCGCATGCGCATCGCGCGCTTCCCGCGCGGTGCTCACGCGCACCTGGCCCTTGCCGTCGTAGCCGAGGCGCGCCGTCTTCAGGATGCCCGGCAGCACCGCGTCGAGCGCGGCATCGTCGAGCGCGGCCAGTGCCGCCGCCGATTCGATCACGACGTGCGGCGCGACCGGCACGCCGGAGGCCTCGATGAAACGCTTCTCCGCGATCCGGTCCTGCGCGACCGCGACGCAGCGGCCGGCCGGCGCGACGAACGTCGTGCGCGCGAGGAAGTCGAGGCTCGCGGCCGGCACGTTCTCGAATTCCGTCGACACGGCTTCGCACAGTGCGGCCAGCTCGGCGAGCGCGGCTTCGTCGTCGTAGGCCGCGCGCAGGTGGCGGTCGGCGACCGCGCCGGCCGGGCTCGCCGGATCGGGATCGAGCACGGCGACGCGATAGCCCATCGACTGGGCGGCAAAGCAGAACATGCGGCCGAGCTGGCCGCCGCCGACCATGCCCAGCCACGCGCCGGGCAGGATCGGGGAAACGGAATCAGGAGTTGCGGTCATGTCAGTGGTCGGTCGCGGCGGGCGCTGCCCGCCGCTGTGAGGAAAGTCAGGCGGCCGCTGGAATGGCGGTGCGGCCACCGGTGCGCCGTCACGCCAGCGGCGGCAGCACCATTGCGTGCGCGGCTTCGTTCTGGCGCACGCGGAACGCGGCGAGCCGGTTCGCGTAGTCGGCCGACGTGCCGGACAGGATCGACACCGCGAACAGCGCCGCGTTCGCGGCGCCGGCCTCGCCGATCGCGAACGTCGCGACCGGCACGCCCTTCGGCATCTGCACGATCGAGTGCAGCGAATCGACGCCCTTCAGGTACTTGCTCGCGACCGGCACGCCGAGCACCGGCACCGTGGTTTTCGCGGCCAGCATGCCGGGCAGGTGCGCGGCGCCGCCGGCGCCCGCGATGATCGCGCGCAGCCCGCGCTCGCGCGCCTTCTCCGCATAGTCGAACATCTCGTCGGGCATCCGGTGCGCGGACACGACCTTCGCTTCGTACGGCACGCCGAATTCCTGCAGGATCGCGACCGCGTTCTTCATCACGTCCCAGTCGGAACTCGAACCCATCAGCACGCCGACGAGCGGCGCGCTGTGCGTGTGGGCGGTCTGGACTTCACTCATTTTCTCTGTCCTTGTCGACCCGAGTTAGCGCTTCAGCGCTTACTCGGGTCCCATGCAAAGCTCGCTCAGGCGAGCGGCTGGCCGGTGATGCGCTCGAGCGCTTCCTGGTACTTCGCGGCCGTCTTCTCGACGACGTCGGCCGGCAGCGCCGGCGCCGGCGCGGTCTTGCCCCACGGCTGCGTCTCGAGCCAGTCGCGCACGAACTGCTTGTCGAACGACGGCGGGTTGGTGCCGACCTGGTACTGGTCGGCCGGCCAGAAGCGCGACGAATCGGCCGTCAGCACTTCGTCCATCAGGTACAGCTTGCCGTGATTGTCGAGGCCGAATTCGAACTTCGTGTCGGCGATGATGATGCCGCGCGTCGCCGCGTAGTCGGCCGCTTCCTTGTACAGGCGGATCGAGATGTCGCGAATCGTCGCGGCCAGCTCGGTGCCGATGCGGCGCTCGGTTTCCTCGAACGTGATGTTCTCGTCGTGCTCGCCCAGCTCGGCCTTCGCGGCCGGCGTGAAGATCGGCTCGGGCAGCTTCTGCGCGTTCTGCAGGCCTTCCGGCAGCTGCACGCCGCACACGGCGCCCGACGCCTGGTATTCCTTCCAGCCGCTGCCGGCCAGGTAGCCGCGCACAACCGCTTCGATCATGATCGGCTCGAGGCGCTTGACGACCACGCCGCGGCCCTTGACCTGCTCGACCTCGTCGGCCGCGACCACCGCTTCCGGCGCGTCGCCCGTCAGGTGGTTCGGCACGATGTGCGCGAGCTTGTCGAACCAGAAGTTCGCCATCTGGTTCAGCACGCGGCCCTTGTTCGGAATCGGCTCGCCCATGATCACGTCGAATGCCGACAGGCGATCGGTCGTGACGATCAGGAGCTTGTCGTTGCCGACCGCGTAGTTATCGCGGACCTTGCCGCGACCGAGGAGCGGCAGCGAGCGGAGCGTGGATTCGTAAAGGGTAGACATCGTCTTTTCGCAGATAAGGAGCCAAACAAAAAGGGAAACGCCGTTCCCCGCGGCAGGCGGGAACGGCGGTCTTGCAATGCGTCGGCGAACCGGCGGGCGATCGCGCCCGCCGGTTGCCGGCCGGCCCTCGTTCGGCCGGACGGAACGGCTGCCGGGGCCGGATCAAATCCGGCATCGGGCAGCCGGCCCCAGCCTTTCGGCGGGGGCAATCGTACTACAGTCTCAGCGTACGACCTGCGCGAGCGCGCCGGACTTATACTGTTCGGCGATCTTGTCGAGCGACACCGGCTTGATCTTCGCGGCCTGGCCTTCGCAGCCGAACGCGAGGTAGCGGTCGACGCACACCTTCTTCGCCGCTTCGCGCGCGGGCTTCAGGTAGTCGCGCGGATCGAACTTGCCCGGGTTCTCGAACAGGTAGCGGCGGATCGCGCCGGTGATCGCGAGACGCAGGTCGGTGTCGATGTTGATCTTGCGCACGCCGTGCTTGATGCCTTCCTGGATTTCCTCGACCGGCACGCCGTAGGTTTCCTTCATGTCGCCGCCGAACTGGCGGATTTCTTCCAGCAGCTCCTGCGGCACCGACGACGAACCGTGCATCACCAGGTGCGTGTTCGGGATGCGTGCGTGGATTTCCTTGATGCGCTGGATCGACAGGATGTCGCCCGTCGGCTTCTTCGAGAACTTGTACGCGCCGTGCGACGTGCCGATCGCGATCGCGAGCGCGTCACATTGCGTGAGCTTCACGAAGTCGGCCGCCTGCTCCGGATCGGTCAGCAGCTGCTCGCGGGTCATCGTGCCTTCCGCGCCGTGGCCGTCTTCCTTGTCGCCCTTCATCGTCTCGAGCGAGCCGAGCACGCCGAGCTCGGCTTCGACCGTCACGCCGATCGAGTGCGCCATCTCGACGACCTTGCGCGACACGTCGACGTTGTACTCGTACGAGGCGACCGTCTTGCCGTCGGCTTCGAGCGAACCGTCCATCATCACGCTGGTGAAGCCGCTGCGGATCGCGCCCATGCAGACTGCCGGCGACTGGCCGTGATCCTGGTGCATCACGACCGGGATGTGCGGATACGACTCGACCGCCGCTTCGATCAGGTGGCGCAGGAACGGCTCGCCCGCGTACTTACGCGCGCCGGCCGATGCCTGCATGATCACGGGCGCGCCGACCTGATCCGCCGCCGCCATGATCGCCTGGACCTGCTCCAGGTTGTTCACATTGAAGGCCGGCAGGCCGTAACCGTGCTCTGCCGCGTGGTCCAGCAATTGACGCATTGATACGAGAGGCATTGTGGAACTCCTTGGAATGAAAACCGGTGCGCCCTGACGCCGGCGCGGCGCTCGCTCCGGTTCGAACCGGGGGCACGGCGCGGCTGAGCGTCGAATAGCGGCATTTTATCGCGAAGCGCCTCCGATTCCGACCGCCCGGTGGCGCGTACTCGCAATTTGTTACCTTCGCACGGCACAATGCGGGCAAAAAACAGAAAAAAAGCCGCGCGGGGTATCGGACCCCGCACGGCTTTCGTCTATAAACGGTGCCCGATCAGTTCGGGCGGCAGGTGCTCAAGGTCGGCGTTCAATAATGCTCGCCGACCCGCACGATCTTCAGCGTGTTGGTGCCGCCCGCCTGCCCCATCGGCTCGCCGACGGTCAGCACGACCATGTCGCCGTGCTGCACGTAACCCTGCTTGACGACGATCTCGAGCGCCGCCTGCAGCGCCGAGTCGCGGTCGCTGTTGAAGTCGACGTGCAGCGGCGTCACGTTGCGGTACAGCGCCATCGTGCGCTCGCTGCCGACGCGCGGCGTCAGCGCGAAGATCGGTACGTGCGTGTAGTGACGCGACATCCACAGCGCCGTTGCGCCCGATTCGGTCAGCGCGATGATCGCCTTGGCGCCCAGGTGATAGGCAGTGAACAGCGCGCCCATCGCGATCGACTGGTCGATCCGCGTGAACGTGCGGTCGAGAAAATCCTTGTCCAGTTCGACGTGCTCGGACTTTTCCGCCTCGACGCACACGGCCGCCATCGTCTCGATCGTGACGACCGGGTACTTGCCGGCGGCCGTCTCGGCCGACAGCATCACCGCGTCGGTGCCGTCGAGCACCGCGTTCGCGACGTCCGACACTTCCGCGCGGGTCGGCACGGGCGCGAGGATCATCGACTCCATCATCTGCGTCGCGGTGATCACGAGCTTGTTCGACTCGCGCGCCATCCGGATCATCCGCTTCTGCAGCGCCGGCACGGCCGCGTTGCCGACTTCCACCGCGAGGTCGCCGCGCGCGACCATGATGCCGTCGGACGCGTCGAGGATGCTCTGCAGCGCCGGAATCGCCTCCGCGCGCTCGATCTTCGCGATCATCTTCGGCTTGATGCCGTAAGGCGCGCCCGCGATGTTCGCCAGTTGGCGCGCCATTTCCATGTCGGTCGCGTTCTTCGGGAACGACACCGCGACGAGATCCGCGCCGAGCGACATCGCCGTGCGGATGTCCTCCATGTCCTTCGCGGTCAGCGCGGGCGCCGACAGGCCGCCGCCCTGGCGGTTGATCCCCTTGTTGTTCGACAGCTCGCCGCCCACCTTGACGACCGTGTGGATCTCGTCGCCGAGCACGCGCTCGACGGTCAGCACGATCAGGCCGTCGTTCAGCAGCAGCAGGTCGCCCGGCTTCAGGTCACGCGGCAGTTCCTTGTAGTCGAGGCCGACGCGCTCGTCGTTGCCGAGCTCGCAGGTCGCGTCGAGGATGAAGGCCTGGCCCGGCACGAGCGTCGTCTTGCCGTTCTCGAACTTGCCGACGCGGATCTTCGGGCCCTGGAGGTCGGCCATGATCGCGATCTCGCGGCCGACCTTGCGGGCGGCCTCGCGAACCATCTCGGCGCGCTGGCGGTGATCGTCGGCCGTGCCGTGCGAAAAATTGAGCCGCACGACGTCGAGGCCCGCCTGCATCATCTGCAGCAGAATCTCCGGCGAACTGGAAGCCGGGCCGATCGTGGCGACTATCTTGGTGGCGCGCTGCATGAAACTCCTCATCTGGATCAAGGTGGATGCGCTGGGTGAAACGCTGCGAGAGCCGGAATCGGCGAGCCCAGCGGCGGCCGTTCCGGGGAGCGTGCCGGTGCTTGCGCCCGGCATCGCTTTGTTCTGAATCTCGTGGTGCTGCACGGCCGCGTCGCCGGCGGCCGCCGGTGCGCGCGGGGCTGAGTTCGCCCGCGCGGGCGCGCGTTTGCGCTTGCCCGCGCCGGCCGGCTGCTCCGCTTTAGCGGAGCGCGCGGCCCTGGTCACCCCTGCGCGCGCCGCCACGCTCAGGCCGCCCGCGTTTCGAGCACTTCCACCGCCGGCAGCTTCTTCCCCTCGAGGAATTCGAGGAAGGCGCCGCCGCCGGTCGAGATATAGCTGACCTGGTCGTGGATGCCGTACTTCGCGATGGCCGCGAGCGTGTCGCCGCCGCCCGCGATCGAGAACGCGGACGATTTGGCGATCGCTTCGGCGAGCGTCCTGGTGCCGTTGCCGAACTGGTCGAACTCGAACACGCCGACCGGGCCGTTCCACACGATCGTGCCGGCCTTCTCGAGCTGGCTGGCGAGCGCCTTGGCCGTATCCGGGCCGATGTCGAGGATCATGTCGTCCGCTTCGATGTCGGCGACCTGCTTCACCGTGGCCGCGGCCGTCGGCGAGAATTCCTTGGCCGTCACGACGTCGGACGGGATCGGCACCGACGCGCCGCGCTCGCGCGCTTCGTCGATGATCGCCTTCGCTTCGGCGACGAGATCGGCTTCCGCCAGCGACTTGCCGATCGACAGGCCGGCCGCGAGCATGAACGTGTTCGCGATGCCGCCGCCGACGATCAGCTGGTCGACCTTCCCGGCGAGCGACTTGAGAATGGTCAGCTTGGTCGACACCTTCGAACCGGCGACGATCGCCACCAGCGGGCGGGCCGGGTTGCCGAGCGCCTTGCCGAGCGCGTCGAGTTCGGCGGCCAGCAGCGGGCCCGCGCACGCGATGGGCGCGTACTTCGCGATCCCGTGGGTGGTCGCTTCCGCGCGGTGCGCGGTGCCGAACGCGTCGTTCACGTACACGTCGCAGAGCTTCGCCATCTTCTGGGCGAGCTCGTCCGAGTTCTTCTTCTCGCCCTTGTTCACGCGGCAGTTCTCGAGCAGCACGACCTGGCCCGGCGCGACGTTCACGCCGTTCTCGACCCAGTTCGCGACCAGCGGCACGTCGCGACCGAGCAGTTCGGCGAGGCGCTTCGCGACCGGCGCGAGCGAGTCTTCCGGCTTGAGTTCGCCTTCGGTCGGACGACCGAGGTGCGACGTGACCATCACGGCCGCGCCGGCGTCGAGCGCGGCCTGGATGGCCGGCACGGACGCGCGCACGCGCGTGTCTTCGGTGATGTTGCCGTGATCGTCCTGCGGGACGTTCAGGTCGGCACGGATGAACACCCGCTTGCCGGCGAGCTGGCCGGCGGCGATCAGGTCGGTAAGACGCTTGACTTGGCTCATGTTGAACAGATTGAAGTAGTGGATGGGGAAAGGGGGTTCACGCTGGACGTGCGCGGGCAGCCGCGAAAGGGCGCCGGATGCGGCCGTGGCTGGCGGTTCGCATGACGCGCACGGGTAAAAATCTCGAACGGGCATTCTAGCCGATCCATCCGGCAGACTGACCCGTGCGGCGGCGAATTCCGCCTATTTGGGATCGAACGCGGCCACCGGCACATTGCCGCAACGCAGCAATGCGCGTGCGCACGCGGCCGATGGCCGGCCGGCCGGCGCGGCGATCCGTCAGAAGATCAGGCGCAGCACGGTGAAGACCAGCATCCCGATCACGATCGTGCCGAGCATGCTGCGCCGCCACAAAAACCAGCCGAGGCCGGCGAGCGCCGCGTAGAACGGGTGATTGGACAGCGTGAACGACAGCCCGGCCGGCGTTTCGAGCACGTCGGGCAGCACGACCGCGACGAGCGCGGCGGCCGGCGCGTAGCGCAGCGCGCGCTGCGCGCGCTCGGGCAGCACGGTGCGTTCGCCGCCGAGCAGGAACAGCGCGCGCGTGACGGCCGTGACGATCGTCATCCCGACGATCACGATCCAGATTTCCGTGGCGCTCATTCGATTTCCTTCTCGTGCACGGTTTCGGTGCGGATGCGGCGCCAGTCGGCGCGTTCGACGAAGAAGTCGGCCGTGCAGCCGGCCGCCAGCGCGGCCAGCACCGCGATCGGCAGCGCGAGCCGGTACGGCAGGTCGAACGCGATCAGCGACACGATGCCCGCGACCGCGACGGCGGCGAGCGTCGAGCGGTTCGCGACCGCCGACACCATGATCGGGATCAGCGCGAGCGTGCCGGCCAGCTCCAGCCCCCAGCTCGCGGGAAAGACGCTCGCGAGCAGGATGCCGGCGAGCGACGACACCTGCCACGACAGCCAGCTCGCGAGCGCCATCCCCCAGAAGTAGGCTTCCTTGCCCGGCACGTGGCCGTACGCGAAGCCCTGTTTCTGGAACAGCAGGTAGATCACGTCGCCGTTGAAATAGCCGATCGCGAGGCGCCGCCACAGCGGCAGGTAGGAAAAATGGGGAGCAAGGCCGGCGCTGAAGATCACGAAGCGCATGTTGACCATCGCGGCCGTGAGCAGGATCGTCCAGATCGGCAGCTTCGCGACGAGGAGCGGCAGCACCGCGAGCTGCGACGAGCCCGCGTAGACCAGGATCGACATCGCGCTCGCCTGCCCGAGCGTCATCACCGATTTGCTCATCGCGACGCCGGTCACGAGCCCCCACGAGAGAATCGCCATCAGTGTCGGGGAATAGTCGCGCGCGCCCTGGATCAGCGCGAAGCGGTCGGTGGCGGACAATCGAGCGAGCATCGGAAAGCGGGCCGCGGCGGGCGGTTCGTGCGGGCTCCGGCGTCTCCTGCCGGCACGGCCCGTCGTTATTGGAATCGGTACCGGACGATTATAGCGCCGGCCCTGCGCCGACCGACCGGCTCGACACCAAATGACGCTAAAATAAGCGTCTTTCCGGCTCAATGCTGCACGCAAGCCGCTGTACCCAATTGCTTCACAGGAGAATCCCATGTCACTGGCCGACCGCGACGGCAAGATCTGGATGGACGGCAAGCTGATCGACTGGCGCGACGCCCAGATCCACGTCCTGACCCATACGCTGCACTACGGCATGGGCGTCTTCGAAGGCGTGCGCGCGTACCGGACGGCCGACGGCAGCACCGCGATCTTCCGCCTGCCCGAGCACACCAAACGTCTGCTGAATTCGGCGAAGATCTTCCAGATGGACGTGCCGTTCGACCGGGAAACCCTCGTAGCCGCGCAGCTCGAAGTCGTGCGCGAGAACAAGCTCGAGTCGGGCTACCTGCGCCCGATCATCTGGGTCGGCTCGGAAAAGCTCGGCGTGTCCGCGAGGGGCAACACGATCCACGTCGCGATCGCCGCGTGGCCGTGGGGCGCGTACCTCGGCGAGGACGGCCTCGCGAAGGGCATCCGCGTGAAGACGTCGTCGTTCACGCGCCACCACGTGAACGTGTCGATGGTGCGCGCGAAGGCGTCGGGCTGGTACGTGAATTCGATCCTCGCGAACCAGGAAGCGACCGCCGACGGCTACGACGAAGCGCTGCTGCTCGACGTCGACGGCTACGTGTCGGAGGGCTCCGGCGAGAACTTCTTCCTGGTGAACAACGGCAAGCTGTACACGCCCGACCTGTCGTCGTGCCTCGACGGCATCACGCGCGACACGATCATCACGCTCGCGAAGGACGCAGGCATCGCGGTGATCGAGAAGCGCATCACGCGCGACGAGGTCTACACGGCCGACGAAGCGTTCTTCACGGGCACGGCCGCCGAAGTCACGCCGATCCGCGAACTCGACAACCGCACGATCGGCAGCGGCGCGCGCGGCCCCGTGACGGAAAAGCTCCAGTCGGCGTTTTTCGATATCGTGTCGGGCAAGAACGCGAAGTACGCGCACTGGCTGACGAAGGTCTGAGCGCGCCGCGCCACCGACCGCCCCACCAAAGAGTGATAAGAGAAAGTCTCATGAGTGAAATCAAGGAAATGCCGCTGGTCGAACTGACGGCCAAGGATCTCCCCGCCTACTGCCCGAACCCGGCCATGGCGCGCTGGAGCGCGCACCCGCGGGTGTTCATCGACGTCTCGCACGGCGAGGCGCGCTGCCCGTACTGCGGCACGCGCTACAAGCTGCGTGACGGCGAGGTGGTCAAGGGACATTGAGCCCGCCCGGGCCCGCGGGCCCGCCGCACGCGAGGCGGCGCAGCCGGAACTCCGGCGCGCCGCCCTTTTCCTGTTCTGACAACCCGAACGCGGTGCATGCGCGCCGTGCTTCATTACGACATCGGAAGTCGACCTGATGCGTCGAGCGCTGGTTATCGCACCGAATTGGATCGGTGACGCATTGATGGCGCAGCCGCTTTTCGCGCTGCTGAAAAAAATCCATCCCCGCATCGCGATCGATGCCGTCGCGCCCACCTGGGTCGCGCCCGTGCTCGAGCGGATGCCCGAGATCCACGATGTCTACGCAACCGACCTCGCGCACGGCAAGCTGCAGGTGCTGCGCCGCTGGCAGCTCGCGAGCGACCTGCGCGACGTCGGCTACGACGCGGCGTACGTGCTGCCGAATTCGCTGAAGTCCGCGGTGATCCCGTGGCTCGCGAACATTCCGCTGCGGATTGGCTACACGGGCGAGCACCGCTACGGCCTGCTCAACGTGCGGCACGCGAACCCCGACAAATCGGCCGAGCGAGCGCCGATGACGACCCACTACGCGGCGCTCGCGTATGCGCCGGGCGCGAAGCTGCCCGAGTCGATGAAGATGCTGCCCCCGCCGCGCCTCGATGCCGACCTGAACGAGACGGCGCGCGTATCCGCGCGTTTCAATCTCGATACGCGCAAGCCGCTCGTCGTGTTCTGCCCCGGCGCGGAATACGGCCCGGCCAAGCGTTGGCCGCCCGAGCATTTCGCGACGCTCGCGACGATCGTCCACCAGTCGTTCCCGTATACGCAAATCGTCGCGCTCGGCTCGCAGAAGGACGCCGCCGCCGCGCAGGCGATCGCCGACCACGCGCCGAACGTGCGCAACCTGTGCGGGCAGACGTCGCTGTCCGAGGCGTGCGCGCTGATCGCGCGCGCGAACGCGGTCGTGACCAACGATTCCGGGCTGATGCACGTCGCCGCCGCGCTGCGACGGCCGCTCGTCGCGTTGTACGGATCGACCGATCCGCGCCACACCCCTCCGCTGTCGGACCTGGCGAAGGTACAATGGCTTCATCTCGAATGCAGTCCCTGCTTCGAACGCGAGTGCCCGCTCGGCCATCTGAATTGCCTGCGCGAACTCGGTCCCGAGCAGGTATTCGGCGATTTGCGCGGCATGCTCGTCGGGCAGCGCTGACCCTGACCGGCAGCGTCGCACGGCGCGCCGGGCAATCCGATTCACCGGTGCACGGCGGCTCCACCCGGGCCGCCGTGCTGAATACGGCGCGCGACGCGCGCGAGAGATAACCCCGATGCCACGTTTTGCCCGCCTGTTCGAAGCCGCTGCCGATACGCTGAACGCCTACTACCAGGCCGTCGCCGATGCCAATCTCGACGCGCTGCTGGGGTTGTGGATCGACGAGGACTTCGCCAGCTGCGTCTGGGCCGACGGCGAGCATCTGCACGGCCTCGACCAGATCCGCAGCGGGCTGGCCAACCGGCTCGCGACGCGCCCGGTGACGATCGAACCGCTCGACATCCGCGTATACGACAGTCTCGGCACCGTCGTCTATACGATCGCCGAAGCGCATCAGCAGGCCGACCTGACGGCCGAACCCGACATGGTTTTCGCGACGTACGTGATGATTCACGAACGCGGCGAGTGGCGCATCGCGCATATTCACGCGAGCCCGATTCCCGAACAGGCGGCCGGACAATTCGCCGCGAAGATCCGTCACGGGCAGGGTCCGCTGCACTGACGAACAACGAAGCAACGCATTAGCGGGGCGATCATGAGTACGGCTTCTCCGCCCACCTCGCCGCTGACCGGGGCCCCGGCCCCCGACGACGATTCACTGCGCTATCGCGCACCGCGCTGGCTGCCGAACAGCCATGTGCAAACCATCGTGCCCGCGCTGTTCGCACGGCGTCCGGCTGTCGCCTACCGACGAGAGCGATGGGAAACCCCCGACCACGACTTCATCGATCTCGACTGGGTCGCGCATCTCGACAGTGCCGCGCCGCCGCCCGACGCACCGCTGTTCGTGCTGTTCCACGGCCTCGAAGGCAGTTCCGGCTCGCACTACGCGCTCGCGATGATGGCCGCCGCGCGCGCGAAGGGCTGGCACGCGGTCGTTCCGCACTTTCGCAGCTGCAGCGGCGAGATGAACCGCCAGCCGCGCTTCTACCACCTCGCCGACAGCGCCGAAGTCGACTGGATCCTGCAGCGGCTGGCCATGCGGCATCGCGGGCCCATCGTCGCGGCCGGCGTGTCGCTCGGTGGCAACGTGCTGCTGCGCTGGCTCGGCGAGCACCGCAGCGACACGTCGATCGTGCACGCGGCCGCCGCGATCTCGACGCCGATCGACGTGCATGCGGGCGGCCGCGCGCTGTCGCAGGGCTTCGCGATGGTCTATACGCGCAGCTTCCTGAAGACGCTGAAGCGCAAGGCGCTCGCCAAGCTCGACCAGTATCCGGGCCTGTTCGATCGCGACGCGATGCTGCGCGCCGTGACGATGCGCGACTTCGACGAGGTCGTGACCGCGCCGCTGCACGGCTTCGCCGACGCCGACGACTACTGGACCCAGGCCACGACGCGTCCGCTGTTGCCGGCCATCGACGTGCCCACGCTGATCCTCAACGCCCGCAACGATCCGTTCCTGCCCGAATCCGCGCTGCCGAGCGCCGCCGACGTGTCGCCGGCCATCGAGCTCGACCAGCCCGCGCACGGCGGCCACGCGGGATTCATGACCGGACCGTTCCCCGGCCGCCTCGACTGGCTGTCGGCGCGGGTGTTCGGCTATTGCTCGAAATTCGTCGACCATGGATGACATCGTCAGGCAGGCCCTCGCCAAGTGGCCGAACGTCCCGCACTGCACCGGCTGGCTGCTGCTCGACCGGCGCGGCGAGTGGCGGCTGCGCGACGACGCCGCGCAGGCCGCCGGCGAGCTCGGCTCGCCGATCCGGCATGCGGCACTGAACGCGTTCATCGGACGCAATTACGAATGCGACGCGCATGGCCAGTGGTTCTTCCAGAACGGGCCGCAGCGCGTGTACGTCGAGCTGGCGTACACGCCGTGGGTCGTGCGCCTGGCCGAACGCGACGGGCAGCTCACGCTGGCCGATCAGACCGGCGCGCCGTTCGAGCCCGATGCCGCATGGCTCGACGATGCGGGTGGCGTGCTGTTCCGCGCGGCGGGCACGCCGCCGCGCATCGCGGCGCTGCACGACCACGACCTCGGCCTGTTCGCCGATCATGCGGACTTCGACGCGACGCCGCCCGTGCTGCGCTGGCGTGACGGGCGCACGCTGGCGCTGGGCAACCTGGCGTGTGCCGATGTGCCGGCAACGTTCGGCTTCGTCGCGAGTCCCGCGCAGCGCGACACGCCGGACGGTGGCAACGGCAGCGCCGCAAGCTGAAGCGCCCCGCCTTGCCCGCCTGACGACGACCGTTATCCGCGGCCGTTCTTTTCGTCCTCGCGCTCTTCCTTGTAGCGCGCCTCGAATTCCAGCAGCCGCGCGCCGATCATCGACTGGTCGTAGAACGACACGTCCTTCGCGTCGCGCGCCTCCTTCAACTGGCGAATCGCCGACGGCCACGCGCCGTCGAGCGCCAGCTTCTCCGCGAGCGCACGGCGCCGCGCGAGCACGTCGCCCCGGCCGTCGCTCGCCTTCGCGAGGTAGTCCCACCAGTCCGGCTGCTCCGGGTCCGCTTTCGCCTGCTGGCGTGCGAGCGTCTGCGCTTCGTCGAAGCGGCGCGCGGCAATCAGCGCCTGCAGATGCGCGACGATCGCCGCGTGCGACGCCGGCCAGCGCCGCTGCGCGAGCGCCGCGAGACGCACCGCGTCGTCGGTCCGGCCCGCGCGGCGGGCGAGGTCGGCGGCGAGCACGTCGAGGCTCGGCGAACTCGTCTCCGGATCGTCCGCGCGCCGCGCGCGCGCATCGAATGCGGCGCGGGCCGACGCGAGCGCCTTGTCGGCCGCGTCGTACTGGCCGAGCAGCGTGTTCGCGAGCGCGATTCCGTACTCGTTCGCCGCGACGTTCGGCGCCGTGCGATCGTCGATCTCGAGCTGCATCCGGCGCGCCTCCACCGCGATGTCGTTCGGCGCACGGTTCTGCAGAATGCGCAGCCGCGCGCGCACGAAGCCGTATTCGGCCGACTGGCGCGGCTGCCGGTACGGCGCGCGGCGCGCGCGATCCTCCATGTCGGCGATCCGTTCACCCGTCAGCGGGTGCGTGCGCGCATAGGCCGGCACGCCCGCGTCGCCCATCGACGCGCGCTCGAGCCGTTCGAAGAAGCCGGGCATCCCGTACGGGTCGTAGCCGGCGCCCGCGAGCAGCTGGAAACCGACGCGATCGGCCTCGCGCTCGGCCGACCGCGAGAAGCGCAATTGGTTGTCGACCGCATACGCCTGCCCGCCCATCGCGATCGCGCTGCCGAGATCGCCGCTGCGCGCGAGGACCCCCGCCAGCACCCCGAGCAGCATCGTCGCGAGCGCGGTGTAGCCGGTCTTCTCGTTCGCGCTGATCATCCGCGCGATGTGCCGCTGCAGCACGTGGCCCATCTCGTGGCCGACCACTGATGCGAGTTCGGATTCCGTTTGCGTCGTGACGACCAGCCCGCTGTTGATCCCGATGAAACCGCCGGGCATCGAGAAGGCGTTGATCTGCGGATCGCGCACCGGGAACAGCTCGAAGTCCGGCGTGTAGCCGCCGATGTAGCGCGCCGCGGCCGCAGCCGCGAGCCGCTTCGCGATCGCGTTCAGGTAGTCGCGCGCGAGCCAGTCGTCGAGGTAGTCCGGGTCGCGCCGCACCTCGCGCATCACGCGCTCGCCGAGACGGCGCTCGGCCTGCGGCGTGAGCGAACCGCCGGAGCCGTCGCCGAGGTCGGGCAGTTCCAGCGCGCGCAGCGGTGCGCGCAGGCTCGCGACGGGCGCGGACGCGCCGTCGCCGCCGGAGAACCGGCTTTCCGCGCCACCGTAGGTGCCGAATACACCGGTCGCGATGCCGGACGGCACCGTGGAAATCGACGGCGAAGCGCCGGCCGCCGGCTCGAGCGGCGGCGCGGACGGGCGCTGTGCATGGCCGCTCGGCGGCAGCACGAGCGCCGTCGACAGCAACACGGCAAGCAACTGTTTGACACGCATGGCAGGATGAAGACGACGCGCCCCCGGGCGCCGGGCGCGCATCGCGGCGTTTGGTCTGAAGATCCCGGTCATTGTACCGGCGGGATCGCGACTGTTCGCTGCGGCGGATGCGCCGTCTGCCCGCCCGGCGTCGGGCGGGCCGCTGCTATGATAGGCGCCCGTTGAAACGTTGCGGATGGTTGCGGCACGGCGCCCGACGCGGTGGATCGACCGGCCGCGACACAAGAGATCGGAGCAGGACATGTCAGGACTTACCCATTTCGACGCCGCGGGCCACGCGCACATGGTCGACGTCGGCGGCAAGCAGGAAACGCAACGCATCGCGATCGCGCGCGGCACGATCCGGATGCTGCCGGCGACGTTCGCGCTGATCCGCGACGGCAAGGCGAAGAAAGGCGACGTGCTGGGCGTCGCGCGCATCGCCGCGATCCAGGGTGCCAAGCGCACCGCCGACCTCATTCCGCTGTGTCACCCGCTCGCGCTGACGCGCGTGGCCGTCGACTTCGAACTCGACGACGCGCTGCCGGGCGTGCACTGCGTCGCGCAGGTCGAGACGTTCGGGCGCACCGGTGTCGAGATGGAAGCGCTGACCGCCGTGCAGGTCGGGCTGCTGACCGTGTACGACATGTGCAAGGCGGTCGATCGCGGGATGGTGATCACCGAGGTGAGCGTCAGGGAGAAGCGTGGCGGGAAGTCGGGGGATTGGAAGGCGGAGGACGCCGCCGGCTGACCGGTCGGAACCCTGTCGGCCGGCAAATTCGGGATAGCGCCCGTTTATCTCATACAATTACCGGATTCCGCACGAGAGAGCGTGCGAACCAGCACAAAAAAAGCGAGCACGGGTGATGAATTCGCAAGCGTTAAGAAGCGCATTGCTGGCCGGACCGGTCCAGCACGAGCGCCTTGTCAAACTGGATACGCCGCTGGGCGCCAACGTCCTGCTGCCGCATCGCGTCATCGGACGATCGCAGCTCGGACGTCACTTCGAGTTCACGGTCGATACCGTGTCGGTATCCGATAACCTCGAACTCAAGAAGCTGATCGCGCAGCCGGTGACGCTGTGGATCCTGCAGGCCGACCAGTCTTTCACGCCTCACCACGGCTACGTGCATTCCGCCCGCCGGCTCGGCTCGGACAGCGGCGTCACGCACTACCAGATCGTCTTCGCTTCGTTCCTGCACTTCCTGAAGTTCCGCCGCGACCAGCGGATCTGGCAGAACCAGACCGCGGACGACATCATCGCCGACGTGCTGAACCAGCATCCGCAGGCCAAGGGCCGCTTCACCTTCAAGCTCCACCAGCCGCTGCCGCTCCGGTCGTTCTGCATGCAGTACGAGGATGACTGGAATTTCGTGCATCGCCTGATGGAATCCGAAGGCCTGTATGGCTTCTGGGAACAGGACCAGGACGGCAGGTCGCACCGGCTCGTCGTCGTCGACCGCATCGACGCATTGCCCGCGCTGTCGCCGCGAACGGTGCGCTTTCATCATGCGGGCACGGGTGACGAGGCCGACACGTTCGTCCAGTTCTCCGGTACGCGCACGCTGCGCAGTGTCGCCCGCGCCACACGCACGTTCGACTACAAGCAGCCGCCGAGCGCGGCGAATCCGAAGGCGACCCATACGCCGACGATCGCAAATCAGGGTGACCTGCCGCCGCAGCTCGAAGTCTACGAATACACCGGTGCGTACACGTATCCCGAACAGTCCCGCGGTGACCATCTGTCGAAGATATGGATGGAGGAACAGGAGTCGCGCGCGAAACGCTTTCATGGCGTCGGCGGCGTGCGGCGCATGGATGCCGGGCGGACCTTCGAACTGGCGGATCACCCCGAACACGACAAGGACGATGCCGGGCAACGCGAATTCGCCGTGATCGAGACGACGTGGGTCATCGTCAACAACCTGCCCGTGGCGGACGAACAGGCGGTTTTCCCGCATAGCTTGCAAGCCGAGGTCGGCAGCATCGTGTTGGCAACCGATACGGGCCAGTCGCGCGTGCGTCATCCCGACGGCAGCGAAGGCTTCTTTCAGATCCGCGTCGAAGCCCAGCGCACGACCGTACCGTTTCGCAGCCCGTTCGACCATGCGAAACCCGCGATGCATTTGCAAACGGCGATCGTCGTCGCGCCGCAGGGCGAAGAAGTCCACACCGACGCGCTCAACCGGGTCAAGGTTCGCTTCCATTGGGACCGCCTGAACGACGGCGATGAAACGGCGTCGTGCTGGCTGCGTGCCACCGCGTCGGATTCGGGCAACGGTTATGGCGCCGTTCACCCGCACCGTAGCGGCGAGGAGGTGCTGGTCGATTTCCTCGGCGGCGACTGCGACCGCCCGATCATCGTCGGCAAGGTCTACAACGGCGCGACCCGTCCGCAATGGCACAGCAACGGCATCCTGTCCGGATACCGGTCGAAGGAATACGCGGGCGCCGGCTACAACCAGCTCGTGCTCGACGACGCGACATCGCAGAACCGCGTGCACCTGTACAGCAGCCAGACCAATGCGCACCTGCATCTCGGTTACCTGATCGACCATACGGGCAACAACCGCGGCAGCTATCTCGGCAGCGGCTTCGACCTGCGCTCGGACGCGTACGGCGCCGTACGCGCGAGCCGCGGGCTGTACGTCACGACGCACCCGAAGCAGCCGGCGAGCCAGCCGCTCGACGTTCAGGAAACGCAACAGCAGCTCGTCCGTGCGGAAGGCCTGCTGGAGGCCATGTCGGAGGTCGGCGCCCAGCATCAGGCCGAGTCGCTTGAGCGCGGCCATTCGGCGCTGAAGCAGTTCACCGACGCGACGCAGAACAGCGTGAGCGGCGGCACGTCCGGCGGCAGGACCGCGGGCGGCGGAACCGGCACGGCCAACGCGTTCAAGGAACCCGTGATGCTGTTCGGCAGCCCGGCCGGTATCGGGATGTCTACACAACAGTCCGTGCAGCTTGCGGCGGACCAGCACGTCAACCTCGTCAGCGGGCAAAGCACGCACGTGGCCGCCGGCAAGTCGCTGATCGCGAGTGTCCTCGACCGGATCAGCCTGTTCGCGCAGAACTCGGGGATCAAGCTGTTCGCCGGCAAGGGCAAGGTCGAAGTGCAGGCGCAGGCGGACAACATCGAGCTGACCGCCCAGAAGGCGCTGAAGCTGATAGCGGTCACCGAGTCGATCGAGGGCGCCGCGGCGAAGGAAATCCTGCTGACCTCCGGCGGCGCGTACATCCGCATCGCGAACGGCAACATCGAAGTGCACGCACCGGGCAAGATCGACATCAAAGGCGCGCAGCACGTGTTCAGCGGCCCCACGCACCTGTCGCAAGCGATGCCGACCCTGCCGAACTCGACCGGCAACTACGATCAGGCGTTCATCGCGCACTGGGCCGGTACCGACATTCCGGTAGCGAACACGCGATACCAGATGTTCTCGAACGGCAAGCTGCTGTCGGAAGGCGTCACCAACGCGGCAGGTGAGACGGGGCTCACGCAGAGCCACGTGCCGCACGACGTCGTCGTCAAGTTTCTGGGGAAATCGAATGGCTGACGGACAACAGGACAAGGTGCTGGGCACCGGCTCGGGGATGCTGACGCCGACGGGGTACCAGGATCGGCCGAAGGTGCAGATCAACATCTGCGACAAGCATGTGACGCCGGCCGCGGATTCCATTATCGGAACGTGCCCGTACTACTACCGGCCGCTGCACGGCGAGTACTGGGAAACGGTCGAAAAAGTCAGCACGTCGAGTATCTGGGCGACCGTCAAGAAATTCGCGACGTCATGGGATCCGTGGAAAGACACGAAAGTTGCCCGTGAACTGCTGCATCGGCGGGAAAACCTGATACAAGCGGAAAGCACCGATTCCGACTGGTCCCGCCACGGCAATTTCATGATGCGTCATATCGGGTGCGGGCATAAGCCGCCGGGATATTACGTCAGCTACGGTTACTACTACTGCTCGAATTACGGCAAATACCTGCTGCCGGAATTGAGCGACAAGGGCAAAGCGTGGCTTGCGAGCGCACGCTGGTTCCTGCAGCATTATCTGGAACAGGGTTTGCAGCAGAACATGCGCGGCGACACCATTTCGATCAGGGGCAAGAAGCCGAACAGCGGCAGCTGCGTGATGAACGTGCCGCAGTACGCGCTCGAACTGGATGACGACACCTTCAAGACGTACGCGTTCAAGACCCACCCTCTCGCCTATCTCGACGGCGGTCTGGCCGGGCTCGGGCCTGTCGATATGTATTACATCCTGAAGCAACCCAACGCCCAGGAATGGGGGGATCTCAGGACATTCTCCCAGGCATTCGACAGCGGTGTCGGCGTGGGCAAACAGTACGTCGACAATACCGTGGAATATGCGAAAAAGGCCGGTGATGCCGTCAACGAACATGTCATCGACCCTGTTGCACAGGCACTCGAAAAACTGATGCCGAAATGAAATGACGAAAAAATTCCTGAAGCTGTCGCTGGCTGCGGCAGTCGTGCTCATTGTTTTGATTGTCGGGTTCTCGTATATGTCGAATGACTGGCAGGTCGTTTCCAACACTTTCATGAAGAACAGCAAGCCTTACGGCGGAGGCGACTTCGTGATATCGGGAAACGAGGCGATCACGCTGAAGATCAGCGATCCTGAAATCACGTTCAAGCCATATGCCGAATGGAAGGACAAGGAAAAAGCCGAGCCGGCCGAAGCGTGGATGAACGACAGTCGCGAAACGCTGAACCGGACGTCGGTCGAATTCTGGCGCGGCCCGGTGAACGGAGACATGACGCGCCATTTCAAGCAGGTGGGCCAGACCGCCGCCTGGTGGCACGCCAAGGACTGGACGGTCGAATTCATCAGCACCGGCTGGATGGACTACAAGTCGCCTCAGCCTGCCGACGGGCTGACGCCGCAAGTGACCAAGCTCTGGAAGTCGTCCAACGGCGGACGCGACTGGGTGCAGCTCGCGTGGCCCGAAGACCGGAACATCGGTCGCCTGCTCTTTCTGGATCCGCAGCGCGGCTATGCGATCGGTTGGGGCCCGCACGTGTGGCGCACGTCCGACGGCGGTCAGTCGTGGCGGGAAATCGAACTGCCGCCGGGTGCCGCCGACGCCGGCAAACCCCACCGCACCTTTGACGGCATCGACCTGGGCCCGGACGGTACCTTGCGCGTGGCATACCACGTCGAGAAATCCGAGCATGCTTCCGCCGGAAGCGTCGTCTATCGGCTCGGCTGGGAACAATCGGGGTTCGCCCTGGACGCCGTGTTGCCCGAACACGTGATCGTCAGCCTGTCCTCGTCACCGACCGCGTCGGATCACTATGCGCTTTATGCGCTGTCGCGCCTCGGCGAACCGCGCAATTTCGATAATCCCGCCGACAAGGGAAAACGCGTCGGCGCCATTTCGACCTGGACGAACGGCGCACCCGAGCAGGTGCGGCAATTGCATTCGTTTGACGACACGTTGACGCTCGATAGCCTGAGCGTCGGCCGGGATGGGTTGCTGCTCGTCTACGCAACCGACGCCAGCCGCAACGGCACACCGCTCGATCTCACGTTCGTCAGCAGCGACGGGGGGAAGACCTGGAACTCGAGCAGGGAGAAGACGACTCAGGGCGGATATTTCAACGCCCAGACGAACACGCTGTATTCGCTGGTTGCCTATACGCTCAAGAAGCGGCAGTTCTGACGGTTCCGATGCGATTACCGCGGGGCCCCGTCGCGATTCGGGCGTCGGCTCCGCGGCCTGCGGCCGATCCGAAATGGCCGGGCAATGCGGGGCCCGGCCGCACGATCGCGACGCGACGCCTGCCAGAACCGTCGGATACCGGTCCTGCCGGGTCGGTCATGTCTCGGGGTGACCGCGTATCCAATGACATGCAAAAACACACTCGCCGGATAGGATTCGTCGTGAGCCTCGCCGTCCTGGTCGTGGCGACATTGAGTTATATCCGCCCCACGATGGATCGGGAGACGATTTCGACAAACTTCATGCGAAACGACACGCCGTATGGCGGCGGCAACTTCCGCATCAAGGGCAATGACGTGATGAGCGTCAAGCTCGCCAATCCCGAAGTGACGTTCAAGCCCCAGGCCGTATCGAACGAGCCGCAGCGGCCCGAGCCGACCGAAGCAGGACTGCTCGCCGTGATGAACCAAGAAAAGAACGAAAAAAATGTTTCGATGAAAAACTTGCTGAATCGCGTAACACTCGCGCTCTCCATCGCCTGTGCCATACCTACCACCGCCTCCGCCGCCAGCCCCTGCCCCGCCGCCGACACCGCCGCACGCGCGGCGCTCGACGCGCAGCACCGCGTACAGCAAGTCCGTAATTCGCAAGGCGACGGCGGCGGCACCGTCGACGTCACACCGCCTTTGGGCGACGCGCTTCGCGCATACAAGCAGGCGCTCGTCGGCGCGATCGACGCGCGGCTCGCGTGCAGCGACGAACACGTCGAACCGGCCGCGCTGAAACGCACGCTTGCAGCCGCGCTAGGCGTACCCGCCCAATCCGCCCAATCCGCCCAGCCGAAAAACGGCGAATCGGCATTCGGCCGCAACCCGGACGTCGACGTCGAGCGCGACGGCACGTCCCGCTCGCTCCTCTTCGTGCGCGCCGGCTTCGACATCGCATGCGGCGACGACAACCTGCTCACGGCCTACGCATGGGAAAACGGCGGCTGGCGCCGCGTGCTGCGCTGGCAGGCCGACGACTACAAGGACATCGGCGGCGCCTACGGCGGCGGCTTCTGGTTCGGCGCATTGCCCGGCGGCCAGGTGGCGATCGTCCACGGCACGCCGTGGTGCTCGTCGCGCTGGAGCCGGTTCGGCGCGGACGTGGTCGCGCCGGCAAACGGCGCGGCCGCGCAACGCACGCTGTTCCATACGGAGCACGGCTACGTGCTCGACGACGACGCGCTCCGCTTCAAGGTGCGCCCCGACGGCTTCGAGCTGCGCACGACGGTCGGCTCGCGCGACACCGACGTGATGACACGGCCGGGCATCTTCCGCTATCGCATCGACGGCGACTCCGTGCAACGCGTGCAGCCGGTCGCGGTCAACGGCCGCGATTTCGTCGATGAATGGCTGCGCGTGGACGATGCGCTCGCGCGCGCATGGAGCGAACCTGCGTCCGCTGCGGCGGCGCTGCAAGCCCGGCAGGCGTTCATTGCGGAAAGCAAGGCGCCCGATACCGGGTTCGCCTATGGACCGGTACGCGGCTGCTCTGACAGCAAGGATCGCTTCCAGGTCGAACTGGATCTGACGGGCAAGGACGGAAACACGGTTGCGCGACGCTACGCGTTGATCCGCCAGGAGCGCAACGGGTTCACGATGCTCGGGCTGCGCAAGGCGGCCGAGCCGGCGTGCCACGGCGCGAACCTGATGCCGCGGCACTGAACGTCGGCGGCACGGCGGCGCCGGACAGGAAACGACGGCAAGCGGCAGGCGCGCCGCGGCGTGACCGACCGCCCATCATTGGGCGCGTCGCGGCTCGAACACGAACGGTTGCGTGAGCAGGAACGGATTCGCGGTGGCGCCGGTCTGCGCGCAGGTCGCGTGCGTCATCGCGTCGACGGCCGCGCGGTCCGCCGCCGCATTGCGGCTGCTCGTCGTGACGGTGACGTTCTGCGCTTCGCCCGAGGTCGTCATCAGCGCCCGCACGAGCACGGTGACCGGACGCGTGAGCGGCTTCGCGCTATCCGGATAGACGGCGCGCGGAATGTGGCAGGTGAGCTTGCTTTCCTGCGACGACGACAGCATCGCGCAGCCGGACAACAGCACGGCGACGGCAGCCAGGATCAGGATGGTCGAGCGAAGGGCCATGGTCGAATATCGTTCTTCAGTACTGTTCCGGACGAACGCCGCGCCAGCGGACATCGCCCTGCGCCGCGGCCATCGGACCGGCGCGCCGTTACGGCCGCACGACCGATGGCTGCCCGGTCGCGATCCTGCTTCGCGGGTTCCCGGAGATCCGGGGGCGGCGTTCGCGGCAGCGGCCCGCCTCGGGCAGCCGTGCACGCGAACGCTTTCGCGCATTGTGCACGCGCCGCCTTGCGCGTGGCCGCGATTTGACAATGATTGACGCGAATCACACCGCATTCGGCAGGCATCCATTCCCCTCGGGAAGCAATCGCCTCACCGGCCCGGCTCGCCGCCGCCCACCCGCCTCATCGCAATCCGGCCAGCGTCGGGCGTCCCCGCCCGGCGCCGCGCGGTGTCAGCCCGGTGTTCAGCGTGGTATCACTCGGAATCGTCGTCGGAATCGTCCTCGTCCGCATCGGCCGGCACTTCCCCGTACTTCGCGACGACGGCCGCCTTGAACGCCTTCAGCGCCGGTTGCTGGTCGCACAGCTTGTACAGCAACGCCAACTGCTGCGGCCAGTCCTTCAATTCCTTCGCGAACACATGCAGGCGCGCGACCGTATCGAGCGCATCGGCTTCCCGACCGGCCAGCGCTTGCAGCGCCGCATAGCGGCGCAGCACCGTCTCGCCCGGCAGCAGCGCGATCGCGCGCTCGTGCGCGGCGAGCTTGAGCGGCAGGTTCTCCGGCGAAATCGTCAGCAGCGTGGCCACTCCATAATCGCCCCACGCGCCGAACAGCTGCGACGGCGCATCGCGGTACTGCGCGGCCGGATCGCTGCCGTAATACAGCACTTCCGCGCGCTGGTAGTCGCGCAGCACGGGTACCGCCGCCAGCACGCCGCCGACCGACAGCACCGCGAACAGCCCGAACGCCGCGCGGCCCGGCAGGAGCCGCAGCGGCTTCACGTCGAGCAGCCCGATCACGAACATCGCCGGCAGCAGGAAGAACATGTACTGCTGCGGATATTCGACGAGCGCATGCATCAGCAGGATGCCGATCAGCGCGAGGCCGAACACGCGCGTGCTCGACTGCGGCGCGCGCACCGCGCGCACGAACCACGTCACGAGCGCGACGACGAGCACGCCGAGACCCAGCAGACCGGACTTCGCGAGCAGGTCGATGAAAATGTCGTGCGAGTTGTTCGCGATCTCGACACCGCCGAGCGTGCGCACGAGCGCGAACTGGTGCGACGGGAATTCGCCCCAGCCGACGCCGAGCAGCGGATGCTCGCGGAACATCGCGAGCCCGTACTTCCACAGCGCGAGCCGCGGCGCGATCTGCCCCGCGTCGCGCATCCGCTCGGCGGCCGACTCGGCAAGCCCCAGGTGGAAGTGCACGTTGGCCCAGCGCACCGCGACGTTCACCGCGACGAAGGCCACCGCGAGCGCCGCCGGTATCAGCCATGCGCGGCGGTTGCCCGGCGTGCGGCGCGACTCGAGCCATGCCATCCAGAAGCCCGCGACGACCATCACCGCGACCTGCAGCCACGGGCCGCGTGACACCGTCAGCGCGAGACCGACCGACAGCACGATCGACAGCGCGAACCATGCCCATACCGCGAGCCGGCGCGTCTGCACCAGATACAGCGCGCCCGCGAGCGCAAAAGCGATGTAGGTCGCCAGGTGGTTCGCCTGCGCCATGTTGCCGTACGGACGGCGATCGACCGCGATGTTGTAAACCACGACGAACGGCGACACCGCGGTTTCGAGGTGGAACAACTGCACGACCTGGCTCGCGACCGCAAACACGCCGCCGACGAGCAGCGCGCCGGCCATCATTCGCGCGGTGGCTTCGGCGAGCCCCTCGCGCGCGAGCGTGTAGCCAGCCTGCATCGCGACCAGCGCGGCGGCCAGATAGCCGAGCGCCAGCCAGTTCATCGACGGCACTTTCAGCGGCATCAGCGCGACCTGCGCGAGCAGCACCGCCGCGAACCCGAGCGGCGCGACAAACGCGGCCGGCGCGGCGAACGGCTCGGCCGGGCGGCCCGTGCGCGCGAGCAGGACGACGGAGAGCCCCACCAGCAGATACAGCACCAACGCAGCAAACTCGGAATAGAAAGTCGGGATCGGATACGTGTGATTCGTGATCGCGTACGGCACGATCAGGGCGACAGCCAGCGCAACGAGCGGCAACGAACGGGAAAAAGTAGAAGGCATGAGCGAACCGGATGTCAGCAACCGGCGCACTATACAAAACTTTCCCCCGTCTGTGCGCCCCGCCGCGCCGTCACCCGGTATGGCCGGACCGGCTCGGCCGGCCGGCACGGCGGGCGCCGCGCCGTACGCGCGGCCCCGCACGGGCCCGCAGGCCGCCCGCACTATGCGCGGCATTCCGCCGGCGCGTATTTCGCGGGCAACGTCGCCGCCTCCGTCGGCAACGGGCCCGCGCCCGGCGCCGGCAGCGATGATGCGGCCTTGCCGGCGGCAAAGCACTCCCACGCGATCGCGCCGGCCTGCATCGCGCCCTTTTTCAGCGCCACCCGTGCGGTAGGGGTGTCGGCCTTGTCCGGCGCGGACGGCACCAGGACGAGCGTATTCGCGCCGGCCGCGGCGACGCGGGTGGTGAACGCCACCGTGATCTGGCCCGTATCGGCGTCGATCCGAACGGATTCGACGTTCCGGGTAGCGACCGGCGGGCTGTAGCCGCCATCGAGGCCCGCGCCACTCGCCGCGTTGTCAGCCACAGCGAGCCGCGCGGAGGCCGCGAGCGCGAGCCCCTCACCGACGCGCGACCGCGCGAGGTAATCCTGGTACGCGGGAATCGCATAGGCCGCGATCACGCCGACGATCGCGAGTACGATCATCAGCTCGATCAGCGTGAAGCCGGCCGGCCGCCAACGCGGCACCGGCCGGCGCGCGCGCCGCAGATCGGCGGCGACACGACGGAACAGGGAAACTGAAAAGGCTTCGAACATGACTGGCTCCGGAAACGAAAAACGCCTGCCGAATCAGGCAGGCGTTTCGATCGTAGCCAGTGGGCCGCGGCCCCGGCAGTCGGCCGGACGGCCAACGTCATTGCGGGTGCGGAATGCTGCGGCGGCGTCGGAGCGCGTATCCGGCGCCCACGACGAACAGTGCGCCGGCGATGCTCGCGCCGTAGATCGCGGCCTGCGTATCGAGCACCGGCCAGCGATCGCCGACCGGGTCGTGCACCATCAGCCCGCCGGCGATCCAGCCGAGCAGCCCGGCGCCCAACGCGACGACGATCGGGAACCGGTCGAGCAGCTTCAGCACCAGCGTGCTGCCCCACACGATGATCGGCACGCTGACGACGAGCCCGAAGATCACGAGCGCCAGCCGGTGCGACGGATCGGCCTGCTCGGCCGCGCCGGCGATCGCGATCACGTTGTCGAGGCTCATCACGGCGTCGGCGATCACGATCGTCTTCACCGCGTCCCACAGCCGGTCGGCCGGCTTCACGTTGTCGTGTGCGTCGGCGTCCGGCGCCATCAGCTTGATGCCGATCCACAGCAGCAGCAGGCCGCCGCCGAACTTCAGGAACGGCACGTCGAGCAGCGCGACCGCGAACGCGATCAGCACGACCCGCAGCAGGATCGCGCCGGCCGTGCCCCACACGACGCCGCGCAGCCGTTGGTTGGCCGGCAGGTTGCGGCACGCGAGCGCGATCACGACCGCGTTGTCGCCGCCGAGCAGGATGTCGATGATGACGATCTGGAACACGGCGCCCCAGTGCAGCGACGTCAGGAATTCAAGCATGAGTGGATATAGGTGCGGGGCAACGACCATCTGAAAAGGCGGCCCGGTTCATTACCGGCACATGCGTCGCGCATGCCCGGGGCTTACAAATTCATTGCGCGAGCATAACAAAAAACGCCGGCTAAGCCGGCGTTTTTTGCAGGACGAACCACGCGGGAATTACAGCGCCTTCTTCAACAGACGGCCCATTTCCGACGGGTTGCGCGTGACGGTGATGCCGCACGCTTCCATGATTTCCAGCTTCGCTTCGGCCGTATCCGCACCGCCCGAGATCAGCGCGCCGGCGTGGCCCATCCGCTTGCCCGGAGGCGCCGTGACACCCGCGATGAAACCGACGACCGGCTTCTTCATGTTGTCCTTGATCCACTCGGCTGCATTGGCTTCGTCCGGACCGCCGATTTCGCCGATCATCACGACCGCATCCGTATCCGGATCGTCGTTGAACATCTTCATCACGTCGATGTGCTTCAGACCGTTGATCGGGTCGCCGCCGATACCGACTGCCGACGACTGGCCGAGACCGAGTGCCGTCAGCTGCGCAACGGCTTCATACGTCAGCGTGCCCGAACGCGACACGACGCCGATGCGGCCCTTGCGGTGGATGTGACCCGGCATGATGCCGATCTTCAGTTCGTCCGGCGTGATCGTGCCCGGGCAGTTCGGCCCCAGCAGCAGCGTCTTGCGGCCTTCGCGACGCATGCGGTCCTTCACTTCGATCATGTCGCGCACGGGGATGCCTTCCGTGATGCAGATCGCGAGATCCAGGTCGGCTTCGACGGCTTCCCAGATCGCGGCAGCAGCGCCCGCCGGCGGAACGTAGATGACCGACACGGTCGCGCCGGTTTCTGCCTTCGCTTCCTTCACGCTCGCGTAGATCGGAATGCCTTCGAAGTCTTCGCCGGCCTTCTTCGGGTTCACGCCCGCGACGAATGCTTCGCGGCCGTTTGCGTATTCACGGCAGGCGCGCGTATGGAACTGACCGGTTTTGCCGGTAATGCCCTGCGTGATGACCTTCGTGTCCTTGTTGATCAGAATCGACATGTATTTTGACCTCTGTTCGATTGGCGTCGCGAGCAAACCGCGCCGCCATGCGTGTTCATTAGCGCGTGCTTACTTGCCTGCGGCAGCCGCGACGACCTTCTGCGCAGCCTCTTCCATGCTGTCCGCCGAGATGATCGGCAGGCCCGAATCGGCCAGCATCTTCTTGCCCAGGTCCTCGTTCGTGCCCTTCATGCGCACGACGAGCGGCACGTTCAGGTTCACGGCCTTCGAACCGGCGATCACGCCTTCCGCGATCACGTCGCAGCGCATGATGCCGCCGAAGATGTTCACGAGGATCGCCTTCAGGTCCGGATTCTTCAGCATCAGCTTGAACGCTTCCGTGACCTTCTCGGTCGTCGCGCCGCCGCCGACGTCCAGGAAGTTCGCCGGCTCGCCGCCGAACAGCTTGATGGTGTCCATCGTCGCCATCGCGAGGCCTGCGCCGTTCACGAGGCAGCCGATGTTGCCGTCGAGCGAGATGTACGCGAGGTCGAACTTCGACGCTTCGATTTCGGCCGGATCTTCTTCGTCCAGGTCACGGTACGCGACGATTTCCGGGTGGCGGAACAGCGCGTTCGAGTCGAAGTTGAACTTCGCGTCGAGTGCGATGACCTTGCCGTCGCCGGAGACGTTCAGCGGGTTGATTTCAGCCAGCGACGCGTCGGTTTCCCAGAATGCCTTGTACAGGCCTTGCAGGATCGCGCGCGCTTGCGGAATGGAAGCAGCCGGCACGCCGATCTTCGCGGCGAGGTCGTCCGCCTGCGCGTCGAGCAGGCCCGTCGACGGCTCGACGATGACCTTGTGGATCAGTTCCGGATGCTTTTCGGCGACTTCTTCGATGTCCATGCCGCCTTCGCTCGAACCCATCAGAACGATCTTTTGCGACACGCGATCGACGACCAGGCTGACATACAGTTCCTGCTTGATGTCGGCGCCTTCTTCGACCATCAGACGGTTGACCTTCTGGCCTTCCGGGCCCGTCTGGTGCGTGACGAGCTGCATGCCGAGGATCTGGTTCGCGTATTCGCGCACCTGCTCGATCGACTTCGCCACCTTCACGCCGCCGCCCTTGCCACGGCCACCCGCGTGAATCTGAGCCTTCACGACCCACACCGGGCCGCCGAGCTCTTCTGCCACCTTGACGGCCTCGTCAACCGAGAACGCCGGCTTGCCGCGCGGTACCGCGACGCCGAATTTCCGCAGGATTTCCTTACCCTGGTACTCGTGAATCTTCATGCGTGATTCCCTTCAGTCTGAGAGTTGGATGAAAAGTCGCTTAAGACGCTTCTTCGAATGATTTCCGTTCATTCCTTCGTGCTGCCTTCACCGGGCACGTCCGGCCGGCTCGCGCCATACCAGCGCGGGTAGTACTGCCGCACGACCTCGCCGTCGAACCGCAACGCCCGGCAACGGCCGAGCTGGAAAGGCGCTTCGTCGTGCGCGCCGCCATGATCCGGCCCGTCGCCGCCTTCCTCGCGCACGTTCCACACATCGCCGGCGAACGCCTGGATCGCTGCCGTCGGCAGCACGGCGCACAGTTCGGTGAGATGGGAACAGCCTGCGACACCGGCGAGCAGCCGGTTCGCGTTGCGGCGGAAATTGCGGAAGAGATTGAGCCCGATGAGGGCCCGATAGGCGGGAGCGGCGGATTGACAGTGACCGGGATAGGGAACCCATTCCGAAGACGCTTCGGCGTCGACGACGTTGAGATCACGATCGATAGTCACGCGCAGCCAGAGTTCGTGGATCGGCAGGCCCTGTGGCCGGATGCCCGACGCAAGCGCGACATCGCGCGGCTTGTGGTCGGTCAGGCAGGCTTCGATGTCCCACAAGCCGTCGCCGCGCTCGTAGGCTTCCGCTCGGATTGCGCGTCGATGTCGCAACTGACGGGGCACGGGCTCGGATAGCGGCATGCTGGAGGTTGAGGCCGAAGAGGAAAACCCGTGGATTTTAGCATATCGGGTATTGGAGGCAGCCCGCCGCGACGGCGGGTATTCCCGCCTGTCCGGAAACGGTTGCATTGCAGCAAAATCGCGCGCAGCGCGCGTGACGGGCCGGTCAATCGTCGACCAGGAAATCGTCGCCGACCTTCAGCAACTTCACGATGATCCCGCTCGAGAAGCCACGCGCGGCAAGGAAGCGCGCCTGCTTCGCGCGCTCGGCCGGCGTTTGCGGCAGTGCACCGAATTTCTTGCGCCAGACGGCCTGCGCGCGGGCCCATTCGGTCTCGCGCAACTGCGCGTTGACTTCCTCGACGAGCGTGTCGCCAACTGCGTGGCGCTTCAGTTCGCTGACGATGCGCGCGGCGCCGACGCGCGACGCGCGGCGATGCACGAGGCTCTCGGCAAAGCGCGCGTCGGACAGCCAGCCTTCCTTTTCCAGCGCATCGAGCACCGGCTCGACGGATTCGTCTTCGCCGACGTACGGCCCAAGCTTGCGCGCGAGTTCCGTACGGCTGTATTCGCGCCTGGACAGATAACCGAGCGCGCGGCCCTTCAGCGAACGCGGCGGCTTCGCCGACTGGCGCTTGCTGGCGCCCGGATCGTCGCCGGCAGACGTGCTTGACGACGTGCCGGACGCACGGCGCGTGCGGCGCGGATGCTGGCTGCTGCGGGTATAGACGTCTTCCCTGGCCGGCGCCGCCGCATCGGCCGCGCGCTCGCCGGGGAAGCTGACACCGGAAACACGACGGCGGGAGCGGTCGTGCGCATCGAACGATTCGTCGTCGTCAAACGGATCGTCCGGCGCGGCAATCTCAAACGAAACGAGGGCATCATCGGATGCCCTCGTCGCGGTGCGGTTCGCGGCGTTGCCGCCTGCGACCGGCCGGTCGGCACCCGAGGATCCGGCTCGTCGACCGGAGCGACCCGCCGTTTCGGGCGCGTCGCTCTCCTCCGGCTTGCCTGCCTGACCTCGGCGCCCGACCATCACTCTTCTTCGTCCATCGCCTCGGCTTCGTCGCGGTCCGCAGCCACACCAGCACCATCAGGCATGGTGACCACGCCGAGCGATTCGCGGATACGGTTCTCGATCTCGCGCGCGATTTCCGGATTCTCGCGCAGGAATTCACGCGCGTTGTCCTTGCCCTGACCGATCTTCTCGCCGTTGTAGCTGTACCAGGCGCCCGCCTTGTCGACGATCTTCGCCTGCACGCCGAGATCGATGATCTCGCCCTGACGCGAAATGCCTTCGCCATACAGGATGTCGAAGATCGCTTCGCGGAACGGCGGCGACACCTTGTTCTTGACGACCTTCACGCGGGTTTCATTGCCGATCACCTCGTCGTTCTTCTTGATCGAGCCGATCCGGCGGATGTCGAGACGCACCGACGAATAGAACTTCAGCGCGTTGCCGCCCGTCGTGGTTTCCGGGTTGCCGAACATCACGCCGATCTTCATCCGGATCTGGTTGATGAAGATCACGAGGCAGTTCGTGCGCTTGATCGTGCCCGTCAGCTTGCGCAGCGCCTGCGACATCAGGCGGGCCTGCAGGCCCGGCAGCGAATCGCCCATCTCGCCTTCGATTTCGGCCTTCGGCACGAGCGCCGCGACCGAGTCGATGACGATCATGTCGACCGAGCCCGAACGCACCAGCGCGTCGGTGATTTCGAGCGCCTGCTCGCCGGTGTCCGGCTGCGAGATCAGCAGTTCCGGCACGTTCACGCCGAGCTTCGCTGCATATTGAACGTCGAGCGCGTGCTCGGCGTCGATGAACGCCGCCGTGCCACCCAGCTTCTGCAGTTCGGCGACGACCTGCAGCGTCAGCGTGGTTTTACCCGACGATTCCGGACCGTAGATCTCGACGACCCGGCCGCGCGGCAGGCCGCCGACGCCGAGCGCGATATCGAGACCGAGCGAGCCCGTGGACACGACCTGGATGTTCTCGGCCACTTCGCCGTCGCCCATGCGCATGATCGAGCCCTTGCCGAACTGCTTCTCGATCTGCGCGAGTGCGGCCGCCAGCGCCTTGCTCTTCTCGGCGGTCATCCCGGAGCCCTTCTTGCTATCTTCCATGAATCGTCCTTTGCTATGATGAGCAGCGTCTGTTAGAGGCGCGCCCGCTTTCAAGCGCCGCCCATGAATGCAGACACTGTATAAAAAAACAGTGTTTTGTGCAAGCCCGCAATGCGGGCTGCGTTGTACACGAATAACTTCGGAGACAGCCGCGCCGGCGCGAATGCCCGCCGGCCATCGGTCAGCACCATGCGAATTCTCATCGCCGAAGATGACAGCATACTCGCGGACGGCCTCACCCGGTCACTCCGCCAATCGGGCTATGCGGTCGACCACGTGAAGAGCGGCGTCGACGCCGATACGGCGCTGTCGATGCAGACATTCGACCTGCTGATCCTCGATCTCGGGCTGCCGAAAATGTCCGGCCTCGACGTGCTCAAGCGCCTGCGCGCCCGCAATTCCAATCTCCCGGTGCTGATCCTGACCGCCGCCGACAGCGTCGACGAACGCGTGAAGGGGCTCGACCTCGGCGCCGACGATTACATGGCCAAGCCGTTCGCGCTCAACGAGCTCGAGGCGCGCGTGCGCGCGCTGACCCGGCGCGGCGCGGGCGGCGGCCCGACCGTCGTGCGCCACGGCTCGCTCGCGTTCGATCAGGTCGGCCGCATCGCCTATGCGAACGATCACGTGCTCGATCTCTCCGCGCGCGAGCTCGGCCTGCTCGAGGTGCTGCTGCAGCGGATCGGCCGGCTCGTGTCCAAGGAGCAGCTCGTCGATCATCTGTGCGAATGGGGCGAGGAAGTCAGCAACAACGCGATCGAGGTCTACGTGCACCGGCTGCGCAAGAAGATCGAACCGAGCGGCGTGCGGATCTCGACCGTGCGCGGCCTCGGCTATTGCCTCGAGAAGGTCGCGCCCGCCGCGCCGGCCGATACCGCAGCGCCCCAGCCCTCGGTGGCCGGCACGCCGCTGCGCTGAAGCCGGGCGCGCCGCGATGGCCACCCCGGCCCATTCCCGCCGCCCGAGCGGCGCGCCGGCGTCGGCCGCCGACGATGCACGCGACGCGCGTTACGAAAACCCGTTCGCGCCGCCCGACGAAACCGATGCGCCCGAGGCGCCGCGCCCGCGCTCGCTGTTCGGCGAAATCCTCGACTGGATGCTCGCGCCGCTGCTGCTGCTGTGGCCGATGAGCATCGCCGTCACCTATCTCGTCGCGAAGACGATCGCGAACGGCCCGTTCGACCGCGCGCTCGAGACCAACGCATACGTGCTCGCGCGCCAGATCCATCCGGTCAACGGCGTCGCCGAGCTGACGCTGCCGCAGCAGACGCGCGACTTCCTGCGCGCGGACAACGTCGACAGCGTGTACTTCCAGGTGCTCGGCACGCGCGGCGAGCTGGTCGCGGGCGAGGCCGACATGCCGCTGCCGCGCGACGAGGACCGCCCGCCGCCGGGCGTCGTCGTGTTCCGCGACGATCTTTTGCGCGGCAACGACGTACGCGTCGCGTATACGACCGTCGCACTGCCGGAGCCGGGCGGCGCGCAGCCCGTGCTCGTGCAGGTCGGCGAGACGCTCGACAAGCGCAACGCACTCGCGAACGACATCATCAAGGGCGTGATCCTGCCGCAATTCGTGATCCTGCCGCTCGCGATCCTGCTCGTCTGGTTCGGGCTGTCGCGCGGGCTCGCGCCGCTCAATGCGCTGCAGGCGCACATCCGCGCGCGGCGGCCCGACGACCTGTCGCCCGTCGAGGCGCAGCGCGCGCCGCCCGAGATCGAACCGCTCGTCACGTCGTTCAACGACCTGCTCGCGCGGCTCGAGCAGAACATGGCGTTGCAGAAACGCTTCATCGCCGACGCCGCGCACCAGATGAAGACGCCGCTCGCGGGGCTGCGCACGCAGGCCGAATTCGCGTTGCGCCACCCCGTGCCGCCCGACGTGCAGCGCTCGCTCGAACAGATCGCGACGAGTTCCGAGCAGGCCGCGCGGCTCGTCACGCAACTGCTCGCGCTCGCGCGCGCCGAGAACCGCGCGAGCGGGCTGATGTTCGAGCCGGTCGAAATCGGCGCGCTGGCGCGCCGCACGGTGCGCGACTGGGTGCAGGCCGCGCTCGCGAAGCGCATGGACCTCGGTTACGAAGGCCCGGAGGACGACGCGCCGCTCGACGTCGACGGCAATCCCGTGATGCTGCGCGAGATGCTCGGCAACCTGGTCGACAACGCGATCCGCTACACGCCCGAAGGCGGCCGCATCACCGTACGCGTGCGGGCCGAGCAGGCGGCGCGGCGCGTGCATCTCGAAGTCGAGGACACCGGACCCGGCATCCCGGCCGCCGAACGCGAGCGCGTGGTCGAGCGCTTCTACCGGATCCTCGGCCGCGAAGGCGACGGCAGCGGCCTCGGGCTCGCGATCGTGCGCGAGATCGCGACGCAGCACGGCGGCACGCTGACGCTCGACGATCATGTCTATCAGCACGCGCCGCGCCTCGCCGGCACGCTCGTGCGCATCAGCCTGCCGCTGTCGGCGCCCGCCGCGGATCCATCCTGACACGCGCGGGCCTCGTCCACCGCGCGCCACGCCGCGATCGCATCGAAACCGGCACTTTACCGCCCGTTTGCGACCCGATCGAGGGGCGAAGCGGCCGATTCGGCGCGGGTTAACGCGCAGTCGTTTTGTGCCCGCAAGTCAGTGCGCCGTAAGTTTCCGTGCCAATAATCGTCGACAGGCCCCGCCCACCCAAGGCGGCCGCATATCTATATCAAGGGACTTGGAGACGATTCATGGCAACCTTAGGCGGGCAAATTTCGCACTCGCCGATGACGGCCGAAGAAAAGAAGGTGATCTTCGCGTCGTCGCTCGGCACCGTGTTCGAGTGGTACGACTTTTACCTGGCCGGGTCACTCGCGGCCTACATCAGCAAGAGCTTCTTCTCCGGGGTCAATCCGACCGCCGCCTTCATCTTCACGCTGCTCGGCTTCGCGGCCGGCTTCGCCGTGCGGCCGTTCGGCGCGATCGTGTTCGGCCGCCTCGGCGACCTCGTCGGCCGCAAGCACACGTTCCTCGTGACGATCGTGATCATGGGCATCTCGACCTTCGTGGTCGGCTTCCTGCCCGGCTACGCGACGATAGGCATCGCGGCGCCCGTGATCTTCATCGCGATGCGGCTGCTGCAGGGCCTCGCGCTCGGCGGCGAGTACGGCGGCGCGGCGACCTACGTCGCCGAGCATGCGCCGGCGAACCGGCGCGGGTTCTACACCGCGTGGATCCAGACGACCGCCACGCTCGGCCTGTTCCTGTCGCTGCTCGTGATCCTCGGCGTGCGCACGTTCATCGGCGAGGAAGCGTTCGGCAACTGGGGCTGGCGCGTGCCGTTCGTCGCGTCGATCCTGCTGCTCGCGGTGTCGGTGTGGATCCGGTTGCAGCTGAACGAATCGCCGGTGTTCCTGCGCATCAAGGCCGAGGGCAAGACGTCGAAGGCGCCGCTGACCGAGGCGTTCGGCCAGTGGAACAACCTGAAGATCGTGATCCTCGCGCTCGTCGGGCTGACCGCCGGCCAGGCCGTCGTCTGGTACACGGGCCAGTTCTACGCGCTGTTCTTCCTCACGCAGACGCTGAAGGTCGACGGCGCCAGCGCGAACATCCTGATCGCGATCGCCCTCCTGATCGGCACGCCGTTCTTCCTGTTCTTCGGCTCGCTGTCGGACCGGATCGGCCGCAAGCCGATCATCCTCGCCGGCTGCCTGATCGCGGCGCTCACCTACTTCCCGCTGTTCAAGGCGCTCACGCACTACGCGAACCCGCAGCTCGAACTCGCGACGCAGAAGGCACCTATCTCGGTCATCGCCGATCCGGCCACCTGCTCGTTCCAGTTCAACCCGGTGGGCACGTCGAAGTTCACGAGCTCGTGCGACATCGTGAAGAGCGCGCTCGCGAAGGCCGGCCTGAACTACGAGAACGTCGCGGCGCCGGCAGGCTCGACCGCCCAGATCAAGGTGGGCGACACGGTGATCCCGGCCTATGACGGCAAGGCGGCCGATGCGAAGGCGCAGGGCGCGGCATTCGACAAGACGCTCGCGTCGACGCTGAAGGGCGCCGGCTATCCGGCCAAGGCCGACCCGGCGCAGCTCAACTGGCCGATGACGATCGTGATACTGACGATCCTCGTGATCTACGTGACGATGGTCTACGGTCCGATCGCCGCGATGCTGGTCGAGATGTTCCCGACGCGGATCCGCTACACGTCGATGTCGCTGCCCTATCACATCGGCAACGGCTGGTTCGGCGGCTTCCTGCCGGCGACCGCGTTCGCGATCGTCGCGGCGAAGGGCAACATCTATTCGGGGCTCTGGTATCCGATCGTGATCGCGCTGGCCACGTTCGTGATCGGTCTGCTGTTCGTCAAGGAGACGAAGGACTCGAACATCTACGCGCAGGATTGATGAGGTCGGGCAGGCGGGGGCACCCCGCCTGCAACCCGGGCCGCCGACAACTTTTTTCGGGGAAGATGAAAAAAGGTGTTGACAGCCCGGCGACACATCTACATAATTCAATTCTTCGGCGAATTAGCTCAGTCGGTTAGAGCGACGGAATCATAATCCGCAGGTCCGGGGTTCGAATCCCTGATTCGCCACCAAATGCGAAAAGCCGCTGTTCCGCAAGGAACAGCGGCTTTTTTCATTGCGTCATCCGGCACACGAGATATCGCGCGTCGCCCATCCTTCCGGCCACGCGCGTGGCGCTACGCCACCACCGATCCGCGCTCCTCCACGGCATCCGCACGCACCTTCCCCCGCCAGTTCTCCCCGCCCTCCAGCGCCGGCGTCGACTCGAACAGCTCCGCGAGCCAGTCCGCGAACACACGCACCTTCTGCGACAGATGCCGGTTGTGCGGATACACGATCGAAATCGGCTTGGGCTTCGGATTGCAGTCGGGCAGCACCTCGACCAGCGAGCCGTCGCGCAGGTTCGGCAGCACCATGAACAGCGTCGGCTGGATCATCCCGAACCCTTCGAGCCCGCACGTCACGTACGCATCCGAATCGTTGACGGTGACACTGCCGTTCATCCGCACCTCGAGCGGCTTGCCGTCGATCATAAACACCCACGGAATCGCCCGCGCGCCGTGGCTCGCGCGGAAATTGACCGAATGATGGTCGGCCAGATCGGCGATCTCCTGCGGCTCGCCGTGACGCGCCAGATAGTCGCGCGACGCGCAGGTCACGCGCTTGAGCATCCCGATCCGCCGCGCGACCATCGACGAATCCTCGAGCGGCCCGACCCGGATCATGCAGTCGATGCCCTCCTCGACCGGATCCACGTAGCGGTCCGACAAGCCGAGATCGAGCGTGATGTCCGGATAGCGCTGCCGGAAGATCGACAGCGCCGGCAACACCACGCGCCGCCCGAGCGAGCTCGGCATGTGCACGCGCAGCACGCCGCTCGGCTTGCGGTTGCCGGACTGGAAACTCGCGTCGGCCTCCGCGATCTCCGAGATGATCTTCATGCAATGCTCGTAGTACGCGGCGCCCTCCGGCGTCAGCGACAGCCGGCGCGTCGTCCGGTGCATCAGCCGCACGCCGAGCAGCGCCTCGAGATTCTGGATGATGGTCGTGACCGACGCGCGCGGCATCGCGAGCGTGTCGGCCGCGCGCGTAAAGCTGTTCGCGTCGACCACGCGGGTGAAAACTTCCATTGCCTGGATGCGGTCCATGCTGCGCCCCCTTCGAATCGCCAACAGGACAGAATAGAGCGCGCAACGGGCGCGGCACAAGCCCCCGCCCATTGTTCTCCACTTCTGAATAGTCAACGCACTTCGGACTGGAAAATGATCGGCTTTCGTTCAGTTCGGCACGACGATCGTTCCGTCCCCGGCTACCGCACGCCGGCCGCGCGCGGCACGCCCGCGCGTTACCGCACGAACCGCTCGCGATAGCCCTGCGGCGACACGCCGAGCACGCGCACGAAACTGCGCCGCAGCGTCTCTTCCGAACCGAAGCCGCACCGCGTGGCGATCCGCTTGACGGGCCACGCGGTTTCGCCGAGCAAACGCTGCGCGGCCTCGACGCGAATCTGTTCGACCGCGCGCGCGGGCGTGCGGCCGGTGCCCGCCCGGTAGTGACGCACGAAGCTGCGCTCGCTCATGCTGACGCGCTCGGCGAGCGCGGGCACCGAGAGGTCGGCCGTCAGGTGCTCGGCGATCCATGCATGCAGTTCGCCGAAGCGATCGTCGGTGCGCTGCATCGACAGCATCGCGCTGAACTGCGCCTGCCCGCCCGGCCGCTTCAGGAACACGACGAGTTCGCGCGCGGCGTCGAGCGCGACCGCCCGCCCGAGATCCTCCTCGACGAGCGCGAGCGCGAGATCGATGCCGGCCGTCACACCGGCCGACGTCCACAGCGCGCCTTCGCGGATGAAGATCGGATCGGGCTCGACGCGCACGTTCGGGTAACGCGCCGCGAATTCGTCGCAGCGCGCCCAGTGCGTGACCGCACGCCGCCCGTCGAGCAGGCCGGCCTCGGCGAGCAGGAACGCACCGGTGCAGACCGACGCGACACGTCGCGCGCGCTGCGCCTGCTGCCGGACCCAGCGCACCATCCGTACATCCTGCGACGCGGCGCGCACGCCCTTGCCGCCGGCCACGATCACCGTATCCGGCCGTCCGGCGGAGCGCAGCGAATCGGCCATCACGACGAGGCCGGACGACGTCTCGAGCGGCCCGGCCTCGGCGGCGACGACGCGCGGCGCATACGGCGCCGGCTGCCCCCGTTCCTCGGCGAGTTCGTTGACGGACGCGAACACCTGCAGCGGCCCGCTCACGTCGAGCAACTGCGCACGGGGGAACGCGAGAATCAGGATCGAGCGCGGCGCGGTAGACATGATGATTGGCTGAAAACGTGGGTGATATGGCAATTTCGCCAAACACTACGCGCCTAGAATCGATCTGTCCAATCGTGCGCCGGTCGCGGCGCCCCTTCCCTACGGAGTGTTCGCATGACCCTGCATATCGGCCTTCTCGTGTTTCCGGGCGTCCAGCAACTCGATCTCACCGGCCCGCACGACGTGCTCGCGTCGCTGCCCGACGCGGCTGTCCATCTGGTCTGGAAATCGCGCGACACCGTCGCGTCGAGCAGCGGCCTCGCGCTCGCGCCGACCTGCACGTTCGACGACTGCCCGCCGCTCGACGTGATCTGCGTGCCCGGCGGAATCGGAATCAACGACCTGCTGCTCGATGCGGAAACGATCGCGTTCGTGCAGCAGCGCGCGGCCACCGCGCGCTACGTGACGTCGGTCTGCACCGGCGCGCTGCTGCTCGGCGTGGCCGGCCTGCTGCGCGGACGCCGCGCGACGACGCACTGGGCGTTTCACGGGCTGCTCGAGCCGCTCGGTGCGGTGCCCGTGCGCGAGCGCGTGGTGCGCGACGGCAACCTGATCACCGGCGGCGGCGTGACGGCCGGCATCGACTTCGCATTGACGATCGCCGCCGAACTCGTTGGCGACGAAGAGGCGCAGTCGATTCAACTGGCGCTCGAATACGCGCCGGCGCCGCCGTTCGATGCGGGCTCGCCGGATACCGCGCCCGCGTCGGTCCTGAAGCGGGTGACCGAGCGCTCGGCAGCAGGGCTGGAGAAGCGCAGGCAGATGATCGACACGGCCTTGCGCGCGATGGCGCGCTGATCCCGAGCACACCGAATCCGCAGGGCTGGCGACGCGACCACGCCGCCCGCCCTGCGCGGCATCCACACTCACGGACCTACGATGAACATCATCCGCAGCACCGCGTTCACCGCCGAGCGCCCATGGGGCGCGCTGGACATCGCGAACCTGAACGGCATCACGGTCCGCCTGCACTGGACCGATCAGCCGTACCGGTGGCATGTGAACGACGGAGAGGAGGTGTTCGCGGTGCTCGACGGCCGTGTCGAGATGCGCTACCGGGAAGCGGGCATCGAGCACGCGACGGTGCTCGAAACGGGTGACGTATTCCACGCGACGATCGGCACCGAGCACGTCGCGCACCCGCTCGGCGAAGCGCGCATCCTGGTGATCGAGACCAAAGGCAGCGCGTGACGACGGGCAGCCCGCGGCGGGCGTCGCACGGATTCGACGGGCATCAGCCCGAGAGGGTGCCCGTGGCCTGCGACGGGATCAGCTTCGGCTGCGGCGTACACAGGCACTGGCACAGGTCGTGTTCGAGCGCGACGACCTTGCCCATCACGGTCATCGTCCGCTCGCCGCCGTCGGACACGATCACGCCCTGGGTCTTGCATGCGGCGCAGAACACGGGTGCGCCGAGATAGGCGAGTTCGCGGCCGTCGAACGACGAATTGGCGATGCCCTCGAGCACGACGCCGCCATGGTCGGTCGTGTCGCCCTTCAGAATGAATTTGCGGCTCATGGTTCGGCTCTCCCTCGGAAACGCCGCGCGGCACGGCGTCGGGCCGCGTACGGGCAGTCGGTATCCGCCCGTCGGTCGCGGGCGTTTCGCGAGGATATCACCGCGCGGTCGAGCGCCACCGCGCGGATCGGAACTTGTGCCGCATGCCGACGCGCGCGCCTGGAACTGCCGGTCGTTCGCGGATGCACCGGGCCAGTTGATCGCCGCGACGGCCAGATGCCCCGTCGAACGGATCGTCACGATCGACGTGAAGGAGACGATTCCGGCCGTGTCGGCCGGCGTGCTCACGCGGCGCGATGCGCTGACCACGGTCGCGTGCGACGACCTGATCCCTGCTTCCTCGAGGCTGTGCGCCGGTACGATCCCGCGAAACTTCTATGGCGATAGCGTCCTGTCCTATCCAATTCGAATCGCACTACGAATATTGATTTTCTTTATAAGAAAAATCATGTCTAATTTCGTACAATTACTAAATACAAATTGAGAAAGAAAGTGTATATAGGACAAATCCCAGCAATATAATCCGACCCGCCGATGGCCCGCCTGGCCATTATTTTGAGACGGATCCGGCAGTTGAGCAATACATCATTCCATAATACTTATTCGCGTTAATTGCCCGTTCAAATACAACGTATCGACAGATAGAATTCAACAAACAATTCTATTTATTGATAAAAAAATGGACGAACTTCTGCCAATGCGGCTATTCATCAAAGTAGCCGAACTTCACAGTTTCGCGCGTGCAGCCACGGAACTGAACATCTCCAACTCGTCGGCCACCCGCCTCGTCATGGGCATCGAGGATCGGCTCGGCGCACGCCTGCTGAACCGCACGACGCGCAGCCTGTCGCTCACCGACGCCGGTCATCTGTATCTCGCGCAGATTCGTCACGTGATCGAGGAAATCGACCGCGTCGAGGACACGATCGCGTCGATGCATCACGAGCCGATTGGGTCGCTGAAGATCACCGCGCCGGTGATGTTCGGCATGCACGTGCTCGCACCGGCGATCGATGCGTTCAAGACGCTGCATCCGGCCATCGTGCCGGAAGTCACGATCGTGGACCGCCATGTCGACCTCGTGTCGGAGGGCTTCGACGTCGGGCTGGTGCTGTCGCAGCGCATCAGCACCAACACGCTGGTCACGCGCCCGCTCACGCGACTCAAGATGATCGTCTGTGCGGCGCCCGGATATGTCGAAGCCCACGGCGCACCGATCCATCCGCACGATCTCGCGTCGCACGCGTACCTGACGTTCCATGCCGATTTCGCGGGCGAATACCTGTCGTTCGATCACGAGCCTGCGCGCGTCGCCGTGCGGCCGAATAAATCCGCGTCGTCGAACAACATCGGGTTGATCCGGAACTGGGCATTGTCGGGCATGGGCATCGCGGTGCTGCCCGACTTCCTCGTCGAATCGGATCTCGCCGACGGACGGCTGCTCCCGCTGCTTCCCGACTATCGGCTGGAGGAACTCGAGATGAATATCGCGTACCCGAGCCGGCGGCACTTTCCGCGCAAGACCCGGCTTTTCGTCGATCACCTGGTCGAGTATTTCGTCAGGTGAAAGAAGCGTTCACTCGCGCACCTTTTTTGCATCGACGACGGGTGCGGGAGACAAACCCGCGGCCCGCCGCGCAACCGCGCCAGCCCGGCCACGGGCGGCCGCGCCGCCGCCCGTGCACGGTGCGGGCACACCTGTTGCGCCGCTGCATCTCAGTAGTGAACCGCTCTTGGCAGCCGGCCGTTGAGGACTACACTAATCCTTAATGAGGTGCGGCCGGAGCCCGTGCCTCCAGGGAGACGCCGCCATGAATCGGCCACTGAATCGCATCCTGCCGCGCGTGACCGGTAGTGCATCGGTCTGGACGTGGATCAAGTGGTCGTTGCTGGCCGCGCTGGTGATCGCCGTCGCGATCATCGTGCGGCTCGTGATGACCGAGATCGCGACGTCGCGCATGCAGGCGCACTACCTGTCCGAACTCACCCGCGACGTCGGCTACACCGTCGAGGCGGGCGCGAGCGACCACATCCGCTTCCCTGCCAACGGGCCTTACGACGAGCGCCTCGGTTATTCGATGATTCCCGCGTTCCAGCAGCGTCTGCTCGCGCGCGGCTTCGTCGTCGGCCACCAGGCGCGCGATTCCGACCGGATGCTGCAGCTCGCCGATCGCGGGCTGTTCCTTCCTTACGAAGAGAAAGACCAGACCGGGCTGATGCTGTTCGACTCGACCGGTTCGCCGCTGTTCGCGACCGTGTTCCCGCAGCGCGTCTACGCCGACTTCGACACGGTGCCGCGCGTGGTCGCCGATTCGCTGATGTTCATCGAGGATCGCTACCTGCTCGACGCGAACCAGCCGAACCGCAATCCGGCGATCGACTGGGGGCGCTTCAGCCGCGCGCTCGCCGACCAGGCGATGCACGTCGTCAATCATCACCAGGCGCGCCCGGGCGGCAGCACGCTCGCGACGCAGATCGAGAAGTTCCGCCATTCGCCTGACGGCCGCACCGCGACGCCGCCGGAGAAGCTGCGCCAGATCGCGTCCGCGTCGATCCTCGCGTACCTGAACGGCCCGCAGACGATGCTCGCGCGCCGCGCGATCCTGGTGCGCTACCTGAATTCGGTGCCGCTCGCCGCGCGGCCGCACGTGGGTGAGATCAACGGTATCGGCGACGGTCTCACCGCGTGGTACGGCCGCGACTTCACCGACGTGAACCGCATCCTGTCCGCGCCGACGACCGGCGACAACGTCGACGAACAGGGCAAGGCGTTCCGCGAGGTGCTGTCGCTGATCATCGCGCAGCGCGCGCCGTCGTACTTCCTGAATCGCGGCTACCCGGCGCTGCAGAAGCTGACCGACAGCTACCTGCGGCTGCTGTCGAACGGCGGCGTGATCTCACCCGCGCTGCGCGATGCGGCGCTCGCCGCGCAGATCGAGCGCAGCGCGCCGCCGGCCGCCGCGCACGTGCAGTCGTTCGTGTCGCGCAAGGCCGTGTCGTCGGCGCGCGCGTCGCTGCTCTCGGCGCTCGGCATCAGCGACCTGTACCAGCTCGACCAGCTCGATCTGGAAGCCACGAGCACGCTCGACAACGGCGTGCAGCAGGCGGTCGCCGACCGGCTCGCGCGGGCGTCGACCCGCGACGGCGCACAGGCTGCCGGCCTGTACGGCTACGAGATGCTCGCGCCGAAGGACGACCCGTCTCATCTGACGTACAGCTTCACGCTGTACGAGCATCGCAACGGCGCGAACATGCTGCGCGTGCAGACGGACAGCGTGAACCAGCCGTTCGACGTGAACCGCGGCGGGCGCATCAACCTCGGCTCGACCGCGAAACTGCGCACGCTGATCACCTACCTGCAGATCGTCTCCGAGCTGCACGCGCGCTACGGCAACCTGTCGAACGCACAACTCGCGCACGTGAAGCCCGATCCGATGGACGCGCTGTCGCACTGGGCGCTCGACTACCTGTCGCATACGCGCGACCGCTCGCTGCAGGCGATGCTCGACGCGGCGGTCGAACGCAAGTACTCCGCGAGCCCCGACGTGTTCTACACGGGCGGCGGCGCGCAGGTGTTCTCGAACTTCGAAAAGTCGGACAACGGCCGCATCCTGACGCTGCATAAAGCTTTCGAGCATTCGGTCAACCTGGTGTTCGTGCGGCTGATGCGCGACATCGTCCATTACGAAATGCTGAAGGCGGCCGGCCCGTCGACGTCGTGGCTCGGCGATCCGGAGCAGCGCAAGCATTACCTCGAGCAGTTCGTCGACGGCGAAAGCAAGGTGTACGTGAAGCGCTACTACACGCGCTACGCGGGCAAGACGCCCGACGACGCGCTCGCGCTGATGCTGCAGGACGTGCGCAAGTCGCCGCCGAAGATCGCGACGGTGCTGCGCAGCGTCGCGCCGAACGAATCGCTCGCGTGGTTCAGCGCGCACATGCGCGCGCAGCTGAAGGGCACGCCGGCCGCGACGCTGTCGGACGACGATCTCGCTGCGCTCTACGCGAAGTACGCGATCGACCGCTTCAACCTCAACGATCGCGGCTACATCGCGAGCGTCCACCCGCTCGCGCTGTGGACGCTCAATTACCTGCGCGCCCACCCGAACGCGCCGCTCGCCGACGTCCAGCGCGACAGCCGCGATGCGCGCTTCTACACGTACTCGTGGCTGTACAAGACCCGCTACCACGCGACCCAGGACCGGCGCATCCGCCACATGGTGGAGCTGCGCGCGTATGGGGAAATCACGAAGGCGTGGCGCGCGCTCGGCTATCCGTTCGAGGAAGTCACGCCGTCGTTCGCGGCCGCGATCGGCGCATCGGGCGACCAGCCGGACGCGCTCGCGAAACTGATCGGCCTGATCGCGAACGGGGGCCAGAAGGCGCCGACCGAGACGATCACGCGCCTCGATTTCGCGAAGGGCACGCCGTACGAAACGCGCTTCGTGCGCGCGGCCGCGCAGCCGCAGCCGGTGCTGGCGCCCGAGATCGTCCAGGTGGCGCGCACGCTGCTGCGCGACGTCGTGCTGAACGGCACCGCGCGGCGCCTCGCGGGCGGCTTCACGCTGCCCGACGGCAAGACGCTCGAGGTGTACGGCAAGACCGGGACGGGCGACCAGCGCTTCAATGTCTACGCACGCGGCGCGCGGCTGATCGAGTCGCGCAAGGTCAACCGCAGCGGCACGTTCGTGTTCGTGCTCGGCGACCGCTTCTTCGGCGTGCTGACGGCGACGGCGCACGAGCCGTACGCGGCGCGCTACGACTTCACGAGCGCGATGGCCGTGCAGTTGCTGAAGTCGATGGCGCCGGCGCTCGCGCCGCTGATCGAGCGCCCGGTCGGAGCCGGCACGCGCACGACGGGCCCCGCACCGCAGGCGGAAACGCCCACGCCGCAGGCCGCACCGGTCGAGCCGTCCTGACCGCCTCCCGCACGCTTACGCGACGACGCGCCGCTCAGACCGAGCGGCCGTCGAAATGCGTGACGGGCAGCGCGTCGATATCGACATCCTCGAGGCATCGCACGTTGATCGCGGCCATCTCGGTGCCGTTCGGGTGCGTACCCTCGCCGAACGCGTGAATCCCGCAGCGCTTGCAGAAGCGATGGCGGATCACGTGCTTGTTGAACAGGTAGGTCGACAGATTGTCGTCGGGCGTGAGGAGCGTCATGTGGTCGCGCGGCACGAACCACATCAGCGCGCCCTTGCGCCGGCAGATCGAGCAGTTGCAGGCCATCACGCCCTGCAGGTCGCCTTGCGCCTCGAACTTCACGTCGCCGCAGTGACAGCTTCCGCGATAGAGCATGGTCGTCTCCCGGTGCGGCCCGTGCGCGACGACGGCGCCCAGGCGGGACACCGTTGGCCGGGCCGATCCATGCAGGTACAGTAGCGCGCACATGCGCCGCACGCAATGTCCGGCGGCGCCCGTCCCGACCCGCCCCAAACCAAGGAAAACCGTCATGCTCGAACTGCGCCCCGGCTGCGAATGCTGCGACAAGGACCTGCCGCCCGATTCGGCGGACGCGCGCGTCTGTACCTTTGAATGCACGTTCTGCGCGACCTGCACCGACGAGGTGCTGAAGGGCCGCTGCCCGAACTGCGGCGGCGACCTGGTCGCTCGCCCGCGCCGGCCCGCGAGCCTGCTCGCGAAGTATCCGGCGTCGACGGAGCGCATCCACAAGCCGGGCGGCTGCGCGAACGCCTGACGGCGCCGCATCGCCCGCCGCTTCCGTCACGACATCTCGATCCGCGCGCGCGTGATCGCGAGCAGCGACGCCATCGCGCGGCGCGCGCCATCCTCGTCGCGTACGCGAATGGCGTCGCTCACAGCCGCATGCTCGGCGAGCGACGCATTGAACACGTGCGCCCGGCGCGCGTTCAGGTGCAGTTGCGCCTCGAGCGTGCGGTCGATCAACGCGCCGAGCGGCACCAGCAGCTCGTTGCCGCCAGCCTCCAGCACGCTCAGGTGAAAGCGCAGGTCCGCGCGCACCCATTCGTCGACGTTGCGCGCGGCGGCCATCGCGCGCACCGCGTCATCGATCGCGTCGAACGCGGCCTCCCCGTGCGAACGCGCGGCCAGCGCGGCCGCGTGCGGCTCGATCATTTCGCGCATCTCCTGCAGCTTGAGCGCGAACGCGAGCGGCGGCGCGACCCGCGCGTACCAGTCGAGCAGGTCGGCGTCGAGCAGATTCCATGCGCGGCGCGGCCGCACACGCGTGCCGACCTTCGGCCGCGATTCGACCAGCCCCTTCGACGTCAGCGTGCGCAGCGCCTCGCGCAGCACCGTGCGGCTCACGCCGAACATCTCCATCAGGTCCGGCTCCCGCGGCAGCAGCGATTCGGGCGGATAGTCGCCGCGCAGGATCGCCGTCGCCAGGCGGAAGGACGTCTGTCCATGCAGGTCGTGTTGAATGATCGTTCTCCGTTGGCCGGGCATGCCGCGACTGTCCACTATCTGCACAATAGTGCTATTAATACTATTTTTTATCGGGCTACGCTAGGATAACCGTCACGTACTCGACCGGCGCCGCCGCCGCACGTCCGCGCCGCGCAACCCAGGAGACTCGCGACATGAAAATCATCCGCCTCGAAACCTTCGTCGTCCCGCCGCGCTGGCTGTTCCTCAAGATCGAAACCGACGAAGGCATCGTCGGCTGGGGCGAGCCGGTGGTCGAAGGCCGCGCGCACACGGTAGAAGCCGCCGTGCAGGAACTCGCCGACTATCTGGTCGGCAAGGATCCGCTGCTGATCGAGGATCACTGGCAGGTGATGTATCGCGCCGGCTTCTACCGCGGCGGCCCGATCATGATGAGCGCGATCGCGGGCGTCGACCAGGCGCTGTGGGACATCAAGGGCAAGCATCACGGCGTGCCGGTGCACGCGCTGCTCGGCGGCCAGGTGCGCGAGCGCATCAAGGTGTATTCGTGGATCGGCGGCGACCGGCCGAGCGACGTCGCGAACAACGCGCGCGCGGTGGTCGAGCGCGGCTTCAAGGCCGTGAAGATGAACGGCTCCGAGGAGCTGCAGATCGTCGATACCTACGACAAGGTCGAGCAGGTGATCGCGAACGTCGCGGCGGTGCGCGACGCGGTCGGCCCGCACGTCGGGATCGGCGTCGACTTCCACGGCCGCGTGCACAAGCCGATGGCGAAGGTGCTCGCGAAGGAGCTCGATCCGTACAAGCTGATGTTCATCGAGGAGCCGGTGCTGTCGGAGAACGCCGAGGCGCTGCGCGACATCGTGAATCAGACCAACACGCCGATCGCGCTCGGCGAGCGGCTCTACTCGCGCTGGGACTTCAAGCACATCCTCGCGGGCGGCTACGTCGACATCATCCAGCCCGACGCGTCGCACGCGGGCGGCATCACCGAGTGCCGCAAGATCGCGACGCTCGCGGAAAGCTACGACGTCGCGCTCGCGCTGCACTGCCCGCTCGGCCCGATCGCGCTCGCCGCGTGCCTGCAGCTCGATGCGATCAGCTACAACGCGTTCATCCAGGAACAGAGCCTCGGCATCCACTACAACCAGGGGAACGACCTGCTCGACTACCTGCGCAACCCCGAGGTGTTCCGCTACGAAGACGGCTTCGTCGCGATCCCGCAGGGCCCGGGGCTCGGCATCGACGTCAACGAGGAGAAGGTGCGCGAGATGGCGAAGACGGGCCACCGCTGGCGCAATCCGGTGTGGCGCCATGCGGACGGCAGCGTCGCCGAGTGGTGATGCAGCGGTGAGGTGAGATGAGATGACTTGCGTTGCGCGGCGGACCGGCCGCGCATTGCAGGTCGAGACGGCCGCCCGACAGGCGGCCGCTTTTACATCCGCGGCATGTGACTCATGTGGCTCATGCAGCTCACGCGGGGACGGCGCCCCGCGCCGAACCGGCCGTCAGCCGAGCGCCGCGAACCCCGGCACGCTGAACGACAGCACGGCGGCCGCGACGAACACGGCGATCATCGTCAGCGCTTCGAGATGCAGGATGTTGCGGAACGTATGCGCGTCTTCGGTCGACGCGGTACGGCGCAGGCGCGGCAGCGCGGAGAAGCGGTTCAGCCCGCCGAGCACGAGCGCGAGCGCGACGAGCAGCAGCTTGAGCAACAGCACGCGCCCCCACGTGCTGCCGTCGAGCGGCGCGAGCGAGCCGCCAAGCCCGCGCAGCGCATTGAGCACGCCGGTGCCGAGCACGAAGACGACCGCGATCGCCGACGTTCGCGACAGTCGCTGGCCGATCCGGATCAGTGCGCCGCGCGCAACCGACGAACCGAGCACCGGCAGCACCGCGAGCCCGGCCGCGAGCACGAGGCCGCCCCACACCGCGGTGGCGAGCAGGTGCAGCGTCTGAACGCCGACAGCCGCGGACAGCGGGCCCGTGTCGGCCGCATGGCCGAGCGACGCCTTGCCGGCCGCGACCACGATCACCGCGAGCCACAGCACCGCGTGCGCGACCGGGCCCTCGGGCTTCGCCAGCGCGACGATCGCGAGCACCACGGCGCCGGCGAACGCGACGCTCCACGCAAAGCCCGCATGCGTCTGCGTGAGCATGGTGGGGATCGCATCGAACGCGCCGCCGAGGCCCGCGCCGCTCATCGACGCGGCTTCGTACACGAGCCAGCCGAGATCGGCGAGCACGAGCGCCAGCGCCGCCGCGACCAGTGAATGTTGCGCGCGCAGCCATGCATGATGCGACGGTGCGAGGACCGGCCGCGCGCCGTCCTTGCCGAGCCACGCCTTGAGCAGCGCCGAGCCGACCGCCATCGCGAACGTCGCGTCCATCAACGCCGCGAGCGCGACCTGCCCGATCCACAAGCTGTCGATCCTCATCGCACGCGCCCTCCCGCAAACGGCCGGCCCGCGGCGCGGCGGCAAGTGGAACGACAGCGGGAAGACGGCAACGGCACGGTAGGGAACGTCATCGATGAATCCGGAAACGGGAGAAATGACTGGATCTGCGGCGGAGGCGGCGCCGCGCGACCCGCGAGTGTACGGTCTTCGATGGTCAAAGCGCACGCCGGTTCACATCATCCGTACAGATAGCGCGGCAAATTGTCGCAAGTCGCAAACAGACACGAACCCATGTCCTTTTGCCAAATAGCCGTCATTACCCATCGATGATAGAATGCCGCGTCGCAGCAGCCCGGCTGCCCTGCCATCCATGCGCCGAGCCGATCGTAGCCCGGACAGGTCCCCGACGAATAAACATGGAGTCTCGTGTGTCTTCAAGACGCCTCTTCCGTCCGTTGCTCGCCGTTCTCTTGATCGGTGGCGCGGGCCTTACGAGCGCTGCTCAAGCGCAGACCAAGCCCACGGAGCAAGCGCACGCCCAGCAGGCGCCGCTCAAGGCACCCGATACGATGGCCGAGCGTGTGCGCGGCTGTACCGCATGCCACGGCGTTCACGGCCAGGGCACGGACAACGACTATTTCCCGCGTCTTGCCGGCAAGCCGGCCGAGTACCTGTACAACCAGCTCGTCAACTTCCGTGACGGACGGCGCAAGTACCCGCCGATGAACTACCTGCTGACGTACCTGAACGACGATTACCTGAAAGAGATCGCCGAGCACTTCTCGGCCGAGCGTCCGCCGTACCCGACGCCGGCCAAGCCGACGCTGCCGGCCGCCACGCTCGCGCGCGGCAAGCAGCTCGTCACGCAAGGCGATCCGTCGCGCAAGCTGCCGGCCTGCGTGGCCTGCCACGGCGCCGGGCTGACCGGCATGCAGCCGGCGATCCCGGGCCTCGTCGGCCTGCACGCCGATTACCTGAGCGCACAGCTCGGCGCATGGCGCTCGGGCAACCGCCACGCGAAGGCACCGGATTGCATGCACGATATCGCGTCGAAGCTGTCGGATGAAGACGTCACGGCCGTGACCGCGTGGCTCGCCGCGCAACCGGCGCCCGCCAACCCCGTGCCGGCCCCGGCGCGTTCGATGAAGACTCCGCTCGCCTGCGGCAGCGAACCGCAATAAGGCAAGGGAGACAGACACAATGAAACGCAAGTCCCTGTTTGCACTCTCGGCTGTCGCGATCGTCGCGGCCGTCGCCCTCGTGCCGGTCCTGTGGCCGGGCAATGACACGCTGCACGGCGCTGCCGCCGTCGCGGCCACGCCGGCCGACCAGGCCGCGCTGATCAAGAAGGGCGAATACCTCGCGCGCGTCGGCGACTGTATCGCGTGCCACACCGTGCGCGGCGGCAAGTCGTTCGCGGGCGGCCTGCCGATGGCGACGCCGTTCGGCACGATGTACACGCCGAACATCACGCCGGACGACAAGGACGGCATCGGCAAGTGGACGTCGGACGACTTCTACCGCGCGATGCACACCGGTCGTTCGAAGGACGGCAGCCTGCTCTATCCGGGCTTCCCGTTCGCGAGCTACACGAAGGTCACGCGCGCCGATTCGGACGCGATCTACGCGTACCTGCGTTCGGTCCCGCCGGTCTCGGTGCCGAGCCGTCCGCACGAATTGAAGTTCCCGTTCAACAACCGCAACCTGCTGATCGGCTGGCGCACGCTGTTCTTCAAGGAAGGCGAGTACAAGCCGGATCCGACCAAGTCGGTCGAATGGAACCGCGGCGCGTACCTCGTCGAAGGCCTCGGCCACTGCTCGATGTGCCACACGTCGATCAACATGATGGGCGGCCCGGTGAACTCGGCGGCCTTCGCGGGCGGCCTGATCCCGCTGCAGAACTGGTATGCTCCGTCGCTGACGAACGACAAGGAACTCGGCCTCGGCGACTGGCACGTGCAGGAGCTGTCCGACCTGCTGCAGGCCGGCGTGTCGAACAAGGGCGCGGTGTTCGGCCCGATGGCCGACGTCGTGCACAACAGCCTTCAGTACATGAACGACGAAGATACGCGCGCAATGTCGACGTACCTGAAGTCGATCCCGCAGAAGGCTGAAGCGCCGAAGAACATGCAGTACGAGCCGTCGAAGCAGTTCGGCAACACGCTGTTCGACCAGGGCAAGAAGATCTACGCGGACAATTGCGCGACCTGCCACGCCGAAACCGGCGCGGGCAAGCCGCCCGCGTATCCGCCGCTCGCGGGCAACCATTCGATCGTGATGGAATCGGCAGTCAACCCGATCCGCATGGTGCTGAACGGTGGCTACCCGCCGAGCACGTTCAAGAATCCCCGTCCGTACGGGATGCCGCCGTTCGCACAGTCGCTGTCGAACCAGGAAGTTGCGGCAGTCGTCACGTATATCCGGATGTCGTGGGGCAACAACGGTACGCCGATCTCGCCGCAACAGGTGAGCGACCTGCGTTCCGCGCCGCTTGACTAAATAACGCGCGACACAGACGGGGGCGCGGCTGCGGGAAAACCGCAGCCGCGCCCCTTTGCTTTTTGCGACGCCATTCCCCGCGCGGGCCGCGCGAGGCGTCGCAGATCATAAAACTCAAGAGTGGTATCTATGTCTTTCGAATCTCTCGGCTTGGCCGAACCGCTTGTCAAGGCGGTCAACGAACTTGGCTACACATCGCCGACTCCCATCCAGCAGCAGGCCATCCCCGCCGTCCTCGGCGGCGGCGACCTGCTCGCCGGCGCACAGACCGGCACCGGCAAGACCGCCGGCTTCACGCTGCCGATCCTGCAGCGCCTGCACACGTACTACGCCGAGCATCGCGGTGCGAAGCGCGCGGTGCGTGCGCTGATCCTCACGCCGACCCGCGAACTCGCCGCCCAGGTCGAGGAAAGCGTGCGCGCGTACAGCAAGTACGTGAAGCTGCGCTCGACCGTGATGTTCGGCGGCGTCAGCATCAATCCGCAGATCGACGCGCTCAAGCGCGGCGTCGACATCGTCGTCGCGACGCCGGGGCGTCTGCTCGACCACATGCAGCAGAAGACGATCGACCTGTCGAATCTCGACATCCTCGTGCTCGACGAAGCCGACCGGATGCTCGACATGGGCTTCATCCACGACATCAAGCGCGTGCTGGCGAAGCTGCCGCCGCAGCGCCAGAACCTGCTGTTCTCGGCCACCTTCTCCGACGAGATCAAGTCGCTCGCCGACAGCCTGCTCGATTCGCCGGCGCTGATCGAAGTCGCGCGCCGCAACACCACCGCGGAAAGCGTCGCGCAGAAGATCCACCCGGTCGATCGCGATCGCAAGCGCGAGCTGCTCACGCACCTGATCCGCGAACACAACTGGTTCCAGGTGCTCGTGTTCACGCGCACCAAGCACGGCGCGAACCGGCTCGCCGAACAGCTGACGAAGGACGGCATCAGCGCGATGGCGATCCACGGCAACAAGAGCCAGTCGGCCCGCACGCGCGCGCTCGCGGAGTTCAAGAGCAGCACGCTGCAGGTGCTGGTCGCGACCGACATCGCCGCACGCGGGATCGACATCGACCAGCTGCCGCACGTCGTCAACTTCGACCTGCCGAACGTGCCGGAAGATTACGTGCACCGGATCGGCCGCACGGGCCGCGCAGGTGCGACCGGTGAAGCCGTGTCGCTCGTGTGCGTCGACGAGAAGCAGCTGCTGCGCGACATCGAGCGGCTGATCAAGCGCGAGATTCCGCAGGAAGTGATCGCGGGCTTCGAACCCGATCCGAGCGCGAAGCCGGAACCAATCCAGCAGCGCCGCGGGCAGCAGCAGCCGCGCGGCGGCAGTGGTGGTGGCGGCGGCAATCGCCAGCCGCGTGCAGGCGGCTCAGGCCAGCCGGCCGCGAAGCGCGAAGGCAGTGCACAGCCGAAGGCCGCGAAGGCCGCCAAGCCGCGCACGGCCGGCGGCGCGGGCGGCAATGCCGGCAGCGGCCGTCCGGCCGGCGGCACCGGCGCACGCCCCGCGAACGGCAACGCCGCGCACCCGAACCGCAATCGTTCGTCGCGCAGCGGCCAGCGCGGTCACTGAAGCCGCGCCGCCGCGCGCCGCAGGTGCTCGACCTGGCTTTGCCAGCGCGCGAGCACCTCGGCGCGCGCCTCCCCTTCCAGCGCAAACGTGACGCCGGTCGCGAGACGCGCATAGCCGACCCGCTGCGCATCGCCGTGCGCGATCGTCGCAGCGAATCCGGCCAGTCCGCCGAAGTCGCCTTCGAGCGGCTCGATCCTCAGTTGTGCCTGAAAGAATGCGCCGTCCGCGACGAGCGTCAGCGCGGCCGCGCGCCGCTGCGCGATCGCACGCGCCGCGCGCGATTGCGGCCATAGCGCGAGCAGCAGCGTATGCGCGTCGCGCGCATGAATCTCGCCGACGCTGAGCAGCGTCGTGCGCAGCTGGCCGTCGTCGGTCGCGACGATCAGCGACGCGGCGAAGTCGGCATGGCGCTCGAGCGCGGTGCCGTCGAACAGCGCGACGACGGCCGGCGGCCACGCGTCGAACGTCCATTGTTCGAGCGCGTGGCGATGGGAATCGGTCATGATGGCGGCCCCGGTGAAAAGCAGACGATGATGCCGCAGCATACGCGCTGGGCCGCGCGGTGACGATCAGCGCATGAACACGTGCCGCGTGATCTTCGTCAGCGGATAGTGAACGCCCGGCTGGATCTTCGCGGGCAGGTCGAGCGGCTTGAGCAGCATCTTCACGCACATGTCGGCCGACAGGTTGCGCCGCACGAGCGAGCTGATGCGGGAGACGCGCTCGCGGTTGTACTGGCTGTCGCCGACGCGATCCGGATAGCGGATCGCGAACACGTGGCGCAGCGCGATCTCAGAATCCTCGTTCTTGATTTCCATCACGCGGCGCATCAACGCGCCGAGCACCGCGAGCCGGCCGTTGCCTTCGAGCTTGTTGTACTTCTTGAAGAACTTGAAGAAGTGCTTGTAGTGACGCACTTCGTCGGTGCGGATGTTGTCGGTGATTTCCTTCAGCACGGGCTCGTCCGAGCATTCGTTGATCGCGCGATAGAGCGTGGCCGTGCCCGTCTCGACGACGCAGCGTGCGACCATCTCGAGCGCGCGGGTCTTCTCGAACGCGTCGACCGAGCAGGTCTTCGAATACTCGGCGAAGAAATTCGCGAACGCGGTATCCCAGTCGAACTCGGGCCACACGTGCGCGATGTACGCCTTCAGCGCGCGCCCGTGCTGCAGTTCCTCCGGCTCCCACGCGCTGTTGAGCCACGCGGACACTTCCGGGTCGTCGTTGAAGAACTCGCTCAGGTTGCTCGTGTAGAGATCCGAGCCGCTTTCGATGAACGACGACGCGCACAGCAGCAGCAGCAGATCCTCGTTTGCGGCGGCACGCTGACGATCGATCCGGTTCAGGTCGATGTCCTCGATACGCCACGGCATGACATGCGTCGTTTCAGTAGGCATGGTGGTGCGCTCCCAGTCGTCGCGCGGCCGCCCGGCCGATGCCTTCGGCACGGGCCCGGCGCGCCCGCAGGCGACGTGTTGCTTGCATTTATAGTGGATTGGTCCGGCCGAACCATGCTGGCATCTTAGCCGCACTTGAATGTTCGTGCTTCAAAGCACTGACCATACCCGGCTGGCGCAGTTCCGCTGCGAATGTTGCGGTTCGTTAGACGAGTTCTTCGAACCGGTTGCGCGCGCTCGACGGTATGCGCGGCGCCAGGCAAAACGGACGGCCATTCGGCCGCCCGTCGCCACGCAAGAAACTGGAAGCGTTCCGTCAGAAACCGGCCGCGAGCCCATCGCGACGACTGTCGCTCGCGGCCACGTAGCCGCGGTCGGGATCGTCGGGATCGAGGCGCCACACGAACTGCCCCGAGCCGAAATCCATGTAAGGATCGTCGATCGACTTGATCGTATGGCCGCGCGCGGCAAGCGCCTCGACCGTCTCGCGGTTCATCGTCGCCTCGACGTCGAGCGTGAAGTCGCGATTGACCTTCCAGCGCGGCGCGCAGCAGGCAGCCTGCGGCTGCTGTCCGTAGCCGAGCATCCGCACGATGGTCTGCAGATGGCCCTGCGGCTGCATGTCGCCGCCCATCACGCCGAAGCTCATCACGGCCTCGGTGCGACCGTCGACTTCCTCGGTGACGAACGCCGGGATGATCGTGTGGAACGGCCGCTTGCCGCCTGCGACGACGTTCGGCGAGCCCGGGTCCATCGAGAAGCCGTGCCCGCGATTCTGCAACGCAATGCCCGTCCCGGGCACGACGAGCCCCGAGCCGAAGCCCATGTAGTTCGACTGAATGAAGCTCACCATCATCCCGCGCTCGTCCGCCGCCGACAGATAGATCGTGCCGCCCGAATGCGGCCGGCCGGCGGCGAAGTGCGTCGCGCGCGTGCGATCGATCAACTTCGCGCGTTCGGCGAGATACGCGTCGTCGAGCATCTGTTCGGGCGTCAGTTCCATCGCGCGCGGATCGGCGACGTAGCGATAGACGTCCGCGAACGCGAGCTTCATCGCCTCGATCTGCAAGTGCTGCGAGTCGACCGAATCGACGGGCCATTCGGTCACGCCCGCATGCTCGGCGATGCCGAGCGCGATCAGCGCGGCGATGCCCTGCCCGTTCGGTGGGATCTCGTGAATCGTGTGGCGGCCGAAGCGCTTGCCGATCGGCTCGACCCATTCCGGGCGGTATCCGTGCAGATCGGCTTCGGTCAACGCGCCGCCGCCTTCACGCGCGAACGCCGCGAGCTGCGCGGCGAGCGCGCCCTCGTAGAACGCGCGTGGGCCGTCCTTCGCGAGCGTGCGCAGCGTGCGCGCATGGCCGGGCAGGCATATGCGCTCGCCGACGAGCGGCGCCCGCCCGCGCGGCATGAAGGTATCGGCGAAGCCCGGCAGCCCCTGCAGCTCGGGCACCGCGGCCGCCCACTTGTGCGCGACGATCGGCGACACCGAATAGCCGCGCTCGGCGAGCTCGATCGCCGGCTCGAGCAGATCCGCGAACGGCAGCGAACCGAACTTCGCATGCAGCGCTTCCCAGCCCGCGATCACGCCCGGCACCGTCACGGTGTCCCAGCCGCGCGTCGGCTTGTTCGCGATGCCGTGCGCGTCCTCGCCGTGGCGCTTGCGGAAGTAGTCGGGGTTCCACGCGGCCGGCGCGACGCCCGACGCATTCAGCCCGGACAACCGCCCGCCGTCCCACACGAGCGCGAACGCATCGCCGCCGAGCCCGCACGACACGGGCTCGACCACCGTGATCGCGGCCGCGGCGGCCAGCGCCGCATCGACGGCATTGCCGCCCTTCCACAGCATCCGCAGCCCGGCCTGCGCGGCGAGCGGGTGCGACGTCGACACGACGTTGCGCGCGAACACCGGAATGCGGATCGTCGGATACGGGTTGTGCCAGTTGAAGCCAGTCATCGGTGCCACCTCGTCGAAAGCTGAATGAACGCGCCGCGCGCAAGCTCGGCGTGCGCGGACAGTCCGCCATTGCAGCGCGATCCGTGCGATCGCGCAAATTCATTTGTCAAATGAATCCATGCACTTTCCGCATGAATGACGGGCCACCGTGCGCTCCGCGCCGGCCGAACGCCCTTCCCGCCCCTTACAATACGCGCTCCGCCTCACGATCGACCGCCCAGCCATGACCCGAGATCCCCGCCTCACCCTCAACGCGCGCCAGCAGGAATTGCTCGAATGGGTGCAGCGCGACGGCTTCGTGACCGTCGACGATCTCGCCGCGCACTTCGCGGTCACGCCGCAGACGATCCGCCGCGACGTCAACTGGCTCGCGGATCTGAACCTGCTGCGCCGCTACCACGGCGGCGCCAGCCTGCCGACCAGCTCGGAGAACGTGTCATACACCGCGCGCCAGCGGATGTTCCACGACGAGAAGCGGCGCATCGCGGCGCTGGCGGCGTCGCACATCCCCGACCAGGCCTCGCTGTTCATCAACCTCGGCACGACGACCGAGGAAGTCGCGCGCGCGCTGAACCGCCATCACGGGCTGCACGTGATCACGAACAACCTGAACGTCGCGTCGATGATGAGCGGCTATCCCGACTGCGAGGTGCTGATCACCGGCGGCATCGTGCGGCCGTGGGACAAGGGCATCGTCGGCGAACTCGCGATCGACTTCATCCGCCAGTTCAAGGTCGACTACGCGATCATCGGCACGTCGGCGATCGAGGCCGACGGCACGCTGCGCGACTTCGACACGCGCGAGGTGCGCGTGGCCGAGGCGATCATGCAGCATGCGCGCACGGTCTATCTCGTCGCCGACCACTCGAAGGTCGGCCGCCCGGCACTCGTGCGCCAGGGGCATCTGAGCCAGGTCCATGCGCTCTTCACCGACAAGCCGCTGCCGCCGGAGATGGCCGACGCGGTGGCCGCCGCGGGCACCGAAGTGTACGTCGCCGAATGACCGTTGCGATGCTGCACCGCACCCGAAACTTCAAGTGAAATCAAGAAGTTGGCGCACCGGCCGAACCGCTAGCGGCCTGCGGGCCTGTCAAACTGAAAATTAACGGGGCGCGATTTGTCGTTGCTCGCGCGCTCGACTAGACTCCAGTTCCCCGGCCCGTTCGCACGATCCGCCCGTGCCAAGGCGTGTGCGAATCCCAAGGCCGGCGAATACAGCTTTCCCCCCAAGCCATACCCGCGGGGTATCGCGCAGCGGCGTTCGCGCCAGCCGCGCGGGCATACTGGTCGCCATGGAGAGAACGATGCTGAGTCCGCATGAATTCGCCACGCTATTGCTTGTGAAGGATGCGCCCGATCAAACCTGCATGGATCGGGACGAAATCGACGCACTGCTCGAACAGCAGCTCGTCCGCCTGGAAGGGCTCGGCTCGGGACGCAAATACTGCGTGACCGAGACCGGCGACGCCGCGTTGCGATCTATCAAATACCGATATTCCTGAAACACCGCTGATCCTGACCCGAGCGCGCCGGCCGGATTCCCGGCCGCGCCGCTTTTCCTGCTTATCCGCTTTTCCCGCCTCCCTCAGCTTTCCCGCGTCAGCCGCCGCGCAGCGTCGGATCGACCGCGGCCCGCCAGCTGACGGCCTGTGCGCGTGCGCCGTTGAAATACGCGACCCATCCGGCGCGCCCCGCCGCATCGGGTGCCGCATAGCGCGCCCAAAGTTCGTTTACGAACGCGCAATAGTTCGCTTGCGTGAGCCCACGATACCGTTTCGCCACGTACGCGTCGTACAACGTCGAGTAGACCGGCTGCGCGTCCCCGCCCCAATCGTGTGCGGCGCCGCCGCACGACGTCTGCAGGTCGACGAATGAGATGGTGCACGCCAGTTGCCGGCAAGCGGCGGCGTGCCGGCGCTGCACCCTGCCAGAACGACGGCGCAGACGCCGGCCCACATCCCAATACGCATGATTCACCTCGCGAAACGGTCGATGCCGCCAGTATCGTCCGGGATCGCCGTACGCGCTACTGCCCCGCTTTTTCGAACTTTACTTTTTCGATTTCGTTCGTTAAATTTCGAATTCGAACATTTCACGTTCGCCCATTTCCATCAGACGATAAGGACAGCAGGTGACCCAACGGAATCGCTACGATCTGCTCGTCGTCGGCGGCGGCATCAACGGCGCGGGCATCGCGCGCGATGCGGCCGGCCGCGGCCTGTCGGTCCTGCTCTGCGAGCAGGACGACCTCGCGTCACACACGTCGTCGTGCAGCACGAAGCTGATTCACGGCGGCCTGCGCTACCTCGAATACAACGAATTCGGCCTCGTGCGCAAAGCGCTGCAGGAGCGCGAGACGCTGCTGCGCGCGGCGCCGCACATCATGTGGCCGCTGCGCTTCGTGATGCCGCACATGCCGAACCTGCGCCCGGCCTGGCTGATCCGCATCGGCCTGTTCCTCTACGATCACCTCGCGAAACGCGAACTGCTGCCCGGCTCGCGCGGCATCGACATGCGCCGCCATGCGGCCGGCGCGCCGCTGATCGACTCGATCAAGCGCGGCTTCGTGTATTCGGACGGCTGGGTCGACGATGCGCGCCTCGTCGTGCTGAACGCGCTCGATGCGAAGGAGCGCGGCGCCGAGATCCTCACGCGCACGAAGCTCGTGTCGGCGGAGCGTCACGGCGACGAATGGGAAGCGCGGCTGCAGCACGCGGACGGCTCGATCCGCGTCGTGCGGGCGCGCGCGGTCGCGAACGCGGCCGGGCCGTGGGTCGGCGACGTGCTGCACGGCGCGCTCGGCCGCGGCGCGCAGCACAGCGTGCGGCTCGTGAAGGGCAGCCACATCATCACGCGGCGCCTGTTCGATCACGATCACGCGTACATCTTCCAGAACCCGGATAAGCGGATCATCTTCGCGATTCCGTACGAGCACGATTTCACGCTGATCGGCACGACCGACGTCGAATACACGAACGATCCCGCGAAGGTCGCGATCGATCGCGACGAGACGCAGTATCTGTGCGATTCGATCAACCGCTACTTCAAGCGCAAGATCTCGCCGGCCGACGTGCACTGGACCTATTCGGGCGTGCGCCCGCTGCTGGAAGACGAGAACGCGGCGAACGCATCGGCCGTCACGCGCGACTACCGCCTCGAGCTCGACGACGGCGCCGGCGCGCCGCTGCTGTCGGTATTCGGCGGCAAGATCACGACCTTCCGCAAGCTCGCGGAAGAAGCCGGCGACCTGCTGTGCGGCGCGCTCGGCCGCGATGCGAAGACCTGGACCGCCGGCGCGCCGCTGCCGGGCGGCGACATCGCGAACGCGAAGTTCGACGTGTTCGCCGATGCGTTCGCGAAGCGCCATCCGTGGCTGCCCGCCGCGCTCGCGCGCCGCTATGCGCGTGCGTACGGCACGCGTGCCGAACGCGTGGTCGACGGCGCGCAATCGCTCGCCGATCTCGGCACCGAAATCGCGCCAGGCCTGTACGACGCCGAACTGCGCTACCTGCGCGACGTCGAATGGGCGACCTGCGCGCAGGACGTGCTGTGGCGTCGCTCGAAGCTCGGCCTGCACGTCGCGCCGGGCACGCTCGACGCGGTGACGGCCGCGGTCGACGCCTGGTTCGCCGCCGCGCACGCGCCGCACGCGTGATCCGCTTGCAGTTGCAGTTGTCTTACCGATGTTGATTCACCGACGCGCCGCCCGACATGCGGCGCGCATCACAACTACGCCGATCCACGGATGGAGATGAGAGACATGCAGGACCAGTACATCCTCGCGCTTGACCAGGGCACCACGAGTTCCCGCGCAATGCTGTTCGATCGCCAGGGCAATATCGTATCGATTGCCCAGAAGGAATTCGAACAGATCTACCCGCAACCCGGCTGGGTCGAGCACGACCCTCAGGAAATCTGGTCGACGCAGGCGGGCGTCGCGGCGGAAGCCGTCACGCGCACCGGCCTGAACGGCACGTCGATCGCCGCGATCGGCATCACCAACCAGCGCGAGACGACGATCGTCTGGGATCGCGAGACGGGCCAGCCCGTCTACAACGCGATCGTCTGGCAGGACCGCCGCACCGCCGACTTCTGCGATTCGCTGAAGAAGCAGGGCCTCGAAGCGAAGGTGCGCGCGAAGACCGGCCTGCCGATCGACTCGTACTTCTCCGCGACGAAGATCCGCTGGATCCTCGACAACGTGCCGGGCGCGCGCGACAAGGCGCGCCAGGGCAAGCTCGCGTTCGGCACCGTCGACAGCTGGCTCGTGTGGAACTTCACGAAGCACGAGCTGCACGTGACCGACGTGACGAACGCGTCGCGCACGATGCTGTTCAACATCCACACGCGCGAGTGGGACAGCGAGCTGCTCGAACTGCTCGACATCCCGCGCAGCATGCTGCCGGACGTGAAGGCGTCGTCGGAAATCTACGGCCACACGAAAACCACCGTATTCGCGTCGAAGATCCCGCTCGCGGGCATCGCCGGCGACCAGCACGCGGCGTTGTTCGGCCAGATGTGCACGACGTCGGGCATGGTGAAGAACACCTACGGCACCGGCTGCTTCCTGATGATGAACACCGGCGACAAGCCGATCGAGTCGAAGAACAACCTCGTCACGACGATCGCGTGGCAGATCGGCGACGACGTGCAGTACGCGCTCGAAGGCAGCATCTTCATCGCGGGCGCGGTCGTGCAGTGGCTGCGCGACGGCGTCGGCATCATCAAGACCGCCGCCGAAATCGAAGCGCTCGCCGCAAGCGTGCCGCATACCGACGGCGTCTATCTCGTGCCGGCGTTCGCCGGCCTCGGCGCGCCGCACTGGAATGCGCGGGCGCGCGGTTCGGTGTTCGGCGTGACGCGCGGCACGAGCGCCGCGCACCTCGCGCGCGCGGCGCTCGATGCGATCGCGTACCAGTCGCTCGACGTGCTGGCCGCGATGGAAGCCGATTCGGGCATCAGCATCGGCGAGCTGCGCGTCGACGGCGGCGCGAGCGCGAACGACCTGCTGATGCAGTTCCAGGCCGACCTGCTCGGCGTCGACGCGGTGCGTCCGCAGATCACCGAGACGACCGCGCTCGGTGCGGCCTACCTCGCCGGCCTCGCGATCGGCTACTGGAAGAACCTCGACGAAGTGCGCAGCCAGTGGCAGCTCGATCGCCGCTTCGCGCCGTCGATGCCGAAGGAGCAGGTCGAGCAACGCATGGCGGGCTGGCAGCGCGCGGTGCGCGCCGCCAAGGCATGGGCCGACGACACGCAGTAAGCGCAGCACACCGATACAAACGAAATACAACAACACCGGCGGACCGCGCGGCGCGCGAGTCCGCCGTCATCTACGAGAGACAACATGTCACCTTATATTGCGGAATTCATCGGCACGGCGATCCTCGTGCTGCTCGGCAACGGCGCGGTCGCAAACGTGCTGCTTGCGAAGACCAAGGGCAAAGGCGCGGATCTGATCGTGATCGTGATGGGCTGGGCGATGGCGGTGTTCGTCGCCGTCTACGTGACGGCTTCGTTCAGCGGCGCGCACCTGAACCCGATCGTCACGATCAGCCTCGCGCTCGCGGGCAAGTTCGCATGGTCGAAGGTCGGCGGCTACATTGTTGCGCAGATGCTCGGCGGGATGGCCGGCGCGTTGCTCGTGTGGCTCGCGTATCGCCAGCACTTCGCGAAGGAAGTCGATGCGGACCTGAAGCTCGCGGTGTTCTGCACGGCGCCCGCGATCCGCAGCGTCACGCACAACGTGCTGACCGAAGCGATCTGCACGTTCGTGCTGATTCTCGGCGTGCTGTACCTCGCGTCGCCGCAGGTCGGCCTCGGCGCGCTCGACGCGCTGCCGGTCGGCTTGCTCGTGCTCGGCATCGGCATCTCGCTCGGCGGCCCGACCGGCTATGCGATGAGCCCGGCGCGCGACCTGTCGCCGCGCCTGATGCATGCGCTGCTGCCGATCCCCGGCAAGCGCGACAGCGACTGGCGCTATGCGTGGGTGCCGGTGATCGGCCCGCTGCTCGGTGGCGCCGCCGCGGCCGGCCTGTATCTGCGTCTGCACGCGATGGCCTGAGCAACGTTTTACTCGAGTTCGAGCGCGCGGCAGCGGCTGCCGCGCGCTTCCGGTTCTTCCGCCTTCCTCCTCCCGCCTCTCTCCAGAAATGCTGGTCGCCGGATCGATCCGGCCGCGCAAGCAGCTCGCCGAACGGTGCGCGGCACGGCCGCGAAAGCACGTATCATGGCGGCATGATCGGCGTCGCCGACACCCGCCTTTTCACCACCATGCTCGATCACCTTATCTGCGACTGCGACGGCGTGCTCGTCGACAGCGAAGTCATTGCCGACCGCGTGCTGTTCGAAACGCTGTCCGCCACCTTCCCTCACCTCGATTTCGAAGACGCCGCGAAGTCCGCGTTCGGCCAGCAGACGTCGCGCTTTCTCGCCGGGCTCGAAGCGCATTTCGGAATCCGGATGCCGGACGACTTCATCGAGATCGTCGAACGCAACATCGAGACCGGTCTCGCGCAATCGCTCGCGCCGATCACCGGCGTGCGCGATGCGCTGCTGAAGGTCGGCCTGCCGGCCGCGGTGGTATCGAACAGCCGGCTCGTACGCGTGCGCAGCTCGCTGAAGCGCGCGTCGCTCACCGAAATCTTCGGCGATCGCGTGTTCAGCTCAGAGCAGGTCGCGCGGCCGAAGCCCTACCCCGACGTGTACCTGCATGCGGCGCACACGCTCGGCGTCGCGCCGGCGCGCTGCATCGTCGTCGAGGACAGCGTGTCGGGCCTGAACGCCGCGCGCGCGGCGGGCATGAAGACGATCGCGTTCGTCGGCGCGAGCCACATCCCCGACAACTACGCGGACGCGCTGCGCGCGATGGGTATCACGCGGATCATGCGCAGGATGGACGAACTGCCGGCGCTCGTCGCGGCCGGCCTGCGCGGCGAATTCGGCGACGTGCAGTCCTGACGAGCGGCCGCGCCGGATCGACAGGACCGGCGTGCGGCCCGATGCGCACGCCGTACCGCGCGCGCATCGGCGCGCCCGCCACACCGGCTGTCAGGCCGGTTCGCAGCAGCGCTCGCGCGCGGCCGCCAGCGCCTCGCGGAATTCCACCAGCTCCGCGATCGTCAGCATCGGCAGCCCGTGCTGCTGCGCGAAACGCTCGACGTCGTCGCCGCGCGTCATCGTGCCGTCCGGATTCATCAGCTCGCACAGCACGCCGGCTGGCTTCAAACCCGCAAGGATCGACAGGTCGACCGTCCCTTCGGTGTGACCGCGGCGCGCCAGCACGCCGCCCGGTTGCGCACGCAACGGAAACACGTGGCCCGGGCGCACGATGTCATACGGCTTCGCATCGTCGGCGGTCGCCGCGCGAATCGTCGTCACGCGGTCGGCCGCGGACACGCCGGTATGCACGCCTTCGCGCGCCTCGATCGATACGGTGAACGCGGTGCCGTTGCGGCTCTCGTTGGTCTGCACCATCGGCGGCAGCTCGAGCGCGCGGACCTTGTCGTCGGTCAGGCACAGGCACACGATGCCGCTGCACTCGCGGATCAGGAGCGCCATCGTCTCGGGGGTGATGCGCTCGGCGGCAACGATCAGGTCGGCCTCGTTTTCCCGGTCGTGATCGTCCTGCAACACGACCGCGCGGCCCGCGCGCAACGCGTCGAGCGCGGCGGCGATGCGCGGCGGCACTGGTTCGGAATCGAGCAACGGGAGATCGGCAAAGGCGTCGGCGGGTGCCGACGAAACGGACAGGAAGGACATGTGAAACGCTCCTCGCAATTTCGATTGGGGCGAAAAACGTTTCAGGGCATTGCAAACAGACAGAACGACAACCCGCTTCGCACGCACGGCGAAGCGGCCCTGACGGACATGACTATCTGCACATCTTCTCTCATCCGGACTATGACCGTCGGCTCTGGCATTCGACCAGATCTGCTGACCCCGCGCGGATGCGCGGGCGCTCGCGGGCTCGCCGGCTTTCGCCAGCCTACCGCCGGTGGGGAATTTCGCCCCGCCCTGAAGACGCACTGATTGCCGGCCGGGAGCTACCCCGGAACCGGCGGGCCAAGCATACCTCAGCTGCGCACGCCGCGCAGCGAACCACACGTAAAACCTTACTGACGACTCCGTCTAACGGCATCGTCCGAACGGCCGGCACCGGCACCGGCCTGACCGCGCCGGCACCCCGCACGCGCTCAGCCGGCCGCGTGCGCGGCGTCGGGCACCAGCCAGCGCGGCGGCACTTCGGGGCTCACCGTCACGCGGAACGCGCGCGCCTCGCTGTCGCCCGGGTTGCGCAGGCTGTACGGCTGGTCGGCGTCGAACACGATCGCGTCGCCGGTCGCGAGCAACTGGCGGCGATCGTGCACGCTGACTTCGAGCGTGCCCTCGCTGACGACCAGATTGACCGTCGTGCCGGGCGCGCGGCGCGTGCCGGGCTCCGTGTGCAGCGGCGCGATCCGCAGCTCGTGGAATTCGGCCGCGGCCGGTTCGCCCTCCGGATACAGCGCACGCGCCGAGAAACGGCCGCTCGAGCTGACGACGCGCGCCGCGCGCTCCGCCGCCAGGTGCTCGAAGCCGTTCACCGCGTGGCGGCGCAGGAAGGCGGCGACCGACACCTTCAACGCCGCGGCGATCTTGCAGAGCACCTTGATCGACGGCACGCTGCGTGCGGATTCGATCTGCGCGAGCATCGCGCGCGATACGCCGGACAGACGCGCAAGCGCATCGAGCGACAGCTGCCGCTCGGCGCGCAAGCGCGCGAGATTCACGCCGACGACCTGCTCAAGGACGTCGAGCGACGCGGACGTCCGCGCGCCGGCGGCATCGCCGGAATCGAAGGAAGACACATCGCGCACCAGCGCCAGGGGTGAAGACATAGCATGGCCTCCGGGCCGCCGTGCGGCCCTGCGAATGGGGTGAGCCGGAATCGGGTTGCGCCACGAACGGCGCGTATCGAGACGCTATCACCCGGCCCTGCCCCGGCAAACGAAGTTATCTTCACACCGTTATCAGCATCGCGGAGGAATGCGTTCCGCGCGAACGTTTTCCCGTCGCCATGGCGTCGGCGCAGCGCCGCTCAGTGCGCCGCCGGGGCCGCGCCGCGCGCCGGCGCGCGCGCATCGAGCCGCATCGCGAACCACGTGACGACGAGCGCCGCGAACGTCACCGCAACGGCGACCCACGGCAACGCATCGAGCGCGAAGCCGTGCTCCAGCGCCAGTCCGCCGAGCCACGCACCGCCCGCATTGCCGACGTTGAATGCGCCGATGTTCAGCGTCGACGCGAGATGCGGCGCGCTCGCGGCCTTCTCGACGACGCGCGCCTGCAGCGGCGGCACCGTCGCGAACGCGGCGATCCCCCACACGAACACCGTGACCGCGGCCGCGACCGGCAGGTGGCTGGTCTTCGCGAACACGGCCATCACGGCCATCAGCGCGACCAGGATCGCGATCAGCGACGGCATCAGCGCGCGGTCGGCAAGCTTGCCGCCGAGCGTGTTGCCGACCGTCAGCCCGGCGCCGAACAGCACGAGGATCAGCGCGACCGCCCGCGGCGAATAGCCGGTGACGGTTTCGAGGATCGGCGCGATGTACGTGAACACGACGAACACGCCGCCGAAGCCGAGCACGGTCATCAGCAGCGCGAGCCAGACCTGCGGCTCCTTCAGCACGCGCACTTCGTGGCCGAGGCCGACGGGCCCGCCGTCATGACGGTTCGGCACCAGCAGCGCGACGCCGCCGAGCGACAGCACGCCGAGCGCGGCGACGATCCAGAACGACGCGCGCCAGCCGAGCAACTGGCCGACGAACGTGCCGAACGGCACGCCGAGCACGTTCGACAGCGTGAGGCCCGTGAACATCAGCGCGATCGCGCTCGCGCGCTTGTCGGCCGGCACGAGCGACGCGGCGACCACCGCGCCGATCCCGAAGAAAGAGCCGTGCGCGAACGACGTGACGACGCGCGCGACCATCAGCATCGCGTAGCCGGACGCGGTCGCGCACAGCACGTTGCCGACGATGAAGATCGCCATCAGCAGCAGCAATGCGGCCTTGCGCGGCATGCGGCTCGTCAGTACCGCGAGCAGCGGCGCACCGACCGCGACGCCAAGCGCGTAGCCCGTGACGAGCAGGCCGGCCGACGGCAGCGACACAGCGAGGTCGTGCGCGACTTCGGGCAGGAGCCCCATGATGATGAATTCGGTGGTGCCGATGGCGAAGGCGCTGATCGCGAGCGCCAGTAACGGGATGGGCATGACGTTCTCCGGATGGCGGCGGACGCGGCGCCCGGTCGGTGCCGCACCGCACAAAAAGCGGGATGTGCGCGCATTGTCCCGAATACGCCTATCTTTGATAATTGGCGTGGCATTTGAACCATTTTCAAAAGATTCTGGAAAATCCAATGGATCGACTGGGCGATATCCGGCTGTTCGTCGAGGCGGCGGAACTGGGCAGCCTGACCGCGGCCGGGCGCAAGTTGAACCTCACGCCGGCCGCCGCGAGCGCGCGCCTCGCGAAGCTCGAGGCAAAGGTCGCGACGCGGCTGTTCGAGCGCTCCACCAGGCAGCTGCGGCTCACCGACGAAGGCCGCCTCTACCTGAATTGCTGCCGGCAGGCGCTGCAGGCGCTCGACGACGCGCACGCGCTGCTGCAGGAAGGCCGCAACGTGGTGGCCGGCAAGGTGCGGCTGTCGTCGACGTCCGATTTCGGCCGCAACCAGCTGCTCGACTGGCTCGATGAATTCACCACGCTGCATCCTGGCGTCACGTTCTCGCTGACGGCGTCCGATTCGGCGTCGAACCTGTGGCAGGACGAAATCGACCTCGCGATCCGCTTCGCCGCGCCGCCCGACGGCGCGTTGATCGCGCGCCGGCTCGCCGCGAACCGGCGCGTGCTGTGCGCGGCGCCGTCGTTCGTCGAGCGCCACGGCGTGCCGGCCGATCCGCATGATCTGGCCCGCTTTCCCTGCAACGTGATCACGATCGCGTCGGGGCCGATGAACACGTGGCGCTTCACGCGCGGCGACGAAGTGCAGACTCACACTGTGCCGGTGTCGAGCGCGTTCGAGACCAACGACGGCGGCCTCACCCGCGAATGGACGCTGCGCGGCCACGGCATCGCGCTGAAGTCGCTGTGGGACATCGCCGACGACGTGCGCGCCGGCCGGCTGCGCGTGCTGCTGCCCGATTGGCGACACCATGACGCGCCGCTGCACGCGATCTATCACAGCAAGCGCTACATGGCGCCGCGCGTGCGCGTGCTGCTCGACTTCCTCGCCGAACGCTTCGCGCGGGAGGAAGCGGCGCTCGACGACCTGCTGAACGCGTGCCGCTGACACTGACACCGACACGCTCGCCGCGCCGCCCTATCAGGGTCGGAGCGCGACGAATCGCGTCGCGCGGCCGCAACCCGCCGCCCGCCCGGGACGGCGCGTAAAGCTATAATGGAAAGCTTGCCCGACGGCTTCTCACGAGTGCACGACAGGCTCGCTCGACGCGCTGCGCGCGCCCCGGTCCGCCACGCGGCGCCGGCACGAGCCGCTGCACCGGCTGCAGCCGTCCCGATACACCCTTGACGACGCCCCCAGGTCAACCACTGCGAACGGCGAATCCCCATGACGAAAAAAGTTTACGTAAAGACCTTCGGCTGCCAGATGAACGAGTACGACTCGGACAAGATGGTGGACGTGCTCAATGCGGCCGAAGGCCTCGAAAAGACCGATACCCCGGAAGACGCGGACATCATCCTGTTCAACACGTGCTCGGTGCGTGAGAAGGCGCAGGAAAAGGTGTTCTCCGACCTCGGCCGCGTGCGCGAGCTGAAGGAAGCGAAGCCGGGCCTGCTGATCGGCGTCGGCGGCTGCGTCGCCAGCCAGGAAGGCGCGTCGATCGTGTCGCGCGCACCGTACGTCGACCTCGTGTTCGGCCCGCAAACATTGCACCGCCTGCCGCAGATGATCGACCAGCGCCGCGCGAGCGGCCGTGCGCAGGTCGACATCTCGTTCCCCGAGATCGAGAAGTTCGACCACCTGCCGCCCGCGCGCGTCGAGGGGCCGAGCGCGTTCGTGTCGATCATGGAAGGCTGTTCGAAGTACTGCAGCTACTGCGTCGTGCCGTACACGCGCGGCGACGAAGTGTCGCGCCCGCTCGACGACGTGCTCACCGAAGTGGCCGGCCTCGCCGACCAGGGCGTGCGCGAAGTCACGCTGCTCGGTCAGAACGTGAATGCATACCGCGGCGCACTGACGGCCGGCTCGACCGAAATCGCCGATTTCGCGACGCTGATCGAATACGTCGCCGACATCCCCGGCATCGAGCGAATCCGCTACACGACGTCGCACCCGAAGGAATTCACGCAGCGCCTGATCGACACCTACGCGAAGGTGCCGAAGCTCGTGAGCCATCTGCACCTGCCGGTCCAGCACGGCTCGGACCGCATCCTGATGGCGATGAAGCGCGGCTACACGGTGCTCGAATACAAGTCGGTGATCCGCAAGCTGCGCGCGATCCGCCCGGACCTGTCGCTGTCGACCGACATGATCGTCGGCTTCCCCGGCGAGACCGAGGAGGATTTCGACAAGATGATGGCGCTCGTGCACGAGATGAGCTACGACACCAGCTTCTCGTTCATCTACAGCCCGCGCCCCGGCACGCCGGCCGCGAACCTGCACGACGACACGCCGCGCGAGGTCAAGCTCAAACGCCTGCAACATCTGCAGGCGACCATCGAGGAAAACGTCGCGCGCATCAGCCGGTCGATGGTTGGGAAGGTCGAGCGGATCCTCGTCGAGGGCCCGTCGCGCAAGGATCCGAACGAACTGTCGGGCCGCACCGAGAACAACCGGGTCGTGAATTTCCCGGCGCCGCTCGCGTCGCACCCGCGCCTGATCGGCCAGATGATCGACGTGAAGATCAACCATGCGTACCCGCATTCGCTGCGCGGCGAGCTGCTGCTCGTGAGCGACGACGCGAGCGCGGCCACCCACTGACCGACTGACGCCCGACAGGAGCCCGACGCTACTTTGAAGACCGTCCAAGCACTGGAATTTACCGCGCCGCGCGAAGACAACGCGCGCCTCGCCAACCTCTGCGGCCCGCTCGACGAGAACCTGCGGCAGATCGAACAGGCACTCGACGTCACGCTCGCGCGGCGCGGCCACCGGATCACGATCCGCGGGCGCGGCGCGAAGCTCGCGCTCGCGGCGCTCGAGAACTTCTACAACCGCTCGCGCGATCCGCTGTCGGTCGACGATATCCAGCTCGCGCTGGTTGAAGTGCGTCACACCGCCGGCAACGGCCGCCAGGACACGCTCGACGTGCGCTTTCGCGGCGACCCGGACCATCCGTTCGACGAACCGGCCGTGCAGCTCGACGACGCAGGGCCCGACGAGGAACCTGGACCGAAGCTGTACACGCGGCGCGCCGACCTGCGCGGGCGCACGCCCGCCCAGCGCGAGTACCTGAAGCAGATCCTGTCGCACGACGTGACGTTCGGCATCGGGCCGGCCGGCACCGGCAAGACCTACCTCGCGGTCGCGTGCGCGGTCGACGCGCTCGAGCGCGACCAGGTCAAGCGGATCGTGCTCACGCGCCCAGCTGTAGAGGCCGGCGAGCGGCTCGGCTTCCTGCCGGGCGATCTCGCGCAGAAGGTCGACCCGTACCTGCGGCCGCTGTACGACGCGCTGTACGACCTGCTCGGCTTCGACAAGACGGCGAAGATGTTCGAGCGCCAGATGATCGAGATCGCGCCGCTCGCGTACATGCGCGGCCGCACGCTGAACCACGCGTTCATCATCCTCGACGAGGCGCAGAACACGACGCCCGAGCAGATGAAGATGTTCCTCACGCGGATCGGCTTCGGCTCGAAGGCCGTCGTCACCGGCGACACGAGCCAGGTCGACCTGCCGCGCGGGCACAAGAGCGGCCTCGTCGAGGCGCAGCAAGTGCTCGGCGGCGTGCGCGGCATCGCGCTCACGCGCTTCACGAGCGTGGACGTCGTGCGTCATCCGCTCGTCGCGCGCATCGTCGAGGCGTACGACGACTTCCACGCGCAGCACAAGGACGCGTGACGCACGGGCGGCGCCCGCGTGCCGCACCGGCCCACGGCCCGGCCCGCCCGACGGCGCGCCGGGCTTTTTTTCGTCCGCGCGCGGGCGCTCCGAATTCGGGAGCGATCGGCCGTTTGGTGTATCCTCAACGCGTTCCAATCGCCGCACCCGTCATGAAATCTTCCCGTTCTCGCAAGTCCGGGCGCGACCAGTCCGCCGCGCCCGATTCCCCCCGTCTTTCGCTGTTCGATGCGAAGGGCAAGGCCCGGACCGTCGCCGCACAAGGGCTGCGAATCGACTTCCCGGACGGCCGCAGCCTGATGTTCGACCTGTCGGGCAGCTCGGGCGACACGGCCGTCGCGATCGTCGCGCAGCACAACGATCCGGCGATGCGCGCGAAACTCGCGCTGCAGCCCGAGCATTACGACAGCGTAACCCTCCACGTGGGTGCCGAGCCCGCACCGCGCGACGAGGAAATCGCGGAAATGGCGAACGAGCCGCGCGAGCTCGAGTTCGACCTGTCCGTGCAGTACGGCGACGAAATCACCGGCGACGTCCGCAAGGCTTGCCCCAAGCGCAAGCTGATCGCCGAATGGATCGAGCCGGCGCTGTTCTCGAGCGCGCAGCTCACCGTGCGCTTCGTCGGCGAGGAAGAAGGCCGCACGCTGAACGACGGCTACCGCCACAAGGACTACCCGACCAACGTGCTGACCTTCGCGTACGATCCGGCGCCCGACGGCACCGTGATCGGCGACCTCGTGCTGTGCTGCCCCGTCGTCGAGAAGGAAGCGCACGAACAGGGCAAGCCGCTCGCGGCCCACTACGCGCACCTGCTGGTGCACGGCGCACTGCACGCGCAGGGCTACGATCACGAGACGAGCGACGAGGACGCCGCCGAAATGGAAGCGCTCGAAGTCGCCATCCTCGCGAAGCTGGGCTTCCCGAACCCGTACCAGTAAGAGCCGTCCGCGCCATGCGCCACGCCGCGATGCTGCCGCCCGCCTACCCGCCGTCGATCGGCGAGGGACGGCTGCTGACGCAAGACGAACTCGCGGCGTCGCTCGCGCACACGATGCGCGACTGGGACGGCCAGCAGGATCTCTGGCTGTTCGGCTATGGCTCGCTGATCTGGAACCCCGGGCTGCCGACCGTCGCCGCCGTGCGCGGCAAGGTACACGGCTACCATCGCGGGCTCTACCTGTGGTCGCGCGTGAACCGCGGCACGCCCGAACGTCCGGGCCTCGTGCTCGCGCTCGATCGCGGCGGCTCGTGCTCGGGCATCGCATTCCGGCTCGCCGGCCCGACCGCGCAGCCGCATCTCGAGACGTTGTGGAAACGCGAGATGCCGATGGGCTCGTACCGGCCCGCGTGGCTGCCGTGCTCGCTCGAGACCGGCGAGCGCGTGAACGCGCTGGCCTTCGTGATGCGCCGCGACGCGCCCACCTATACGGGCAAGCTGACCGACCCCGTCGTGAAGGAAGTGTTCGGCTGCGCGGCCGGCCGCTACGGCACGACGCTCGACTACGTGAGCCGCACCGTGGAGGCGCTGCGCGCGAGCGGCATCCCCGATCGCGCGCTGGAAGGGCTGCTCGCACGATGCCGGTGACGTTCGACGGGCCGGCGCGCGCCACCCCCACGCATGCGAAAGGAGGCGCCATGCCCATGAAATCGTCACGCAGATCGCGCGGCGCGCTGGCCGCGCTGCTCGTCGCCGCGAGCGTCGCGCTGTCCGGCTGCGGCATCCTGGGCTGCGGCGGCGCCGCGACCAACGGCGCGGCGGCCGGCGGCTGCTCGGCCGGCATGCGCTTCTGAATTTCCGAGCCTGCGCGGGCCAGCCCGGCCCGCCAGGCCCGCGACGAAATGCCGCCGGCCCCGGCCGCCCAGCCGGTCGCCGTTGCGCCCCGCTTTTTTGCCGCCGCTGCCCCGGCGCGTCGTTCTGAGATAGGATGGATACGAAGGACGGCGGCGCCCGGCGCGGCCGTTCCCGAGCGGGGCACGCGCACTCCGCCTGCCCCCGGCCGGACGGCCGGGGTGACACGGCCGCGCCATGCCCTTGGTGTATCCTTGCCTACTCCGTGACCGCGCGCCCCGGCATGACCCGGGCGCACCACCATGAACGATTCGTATCCCAGTCGTAAGCTCACCGACAAACCGCAAGAAAAGCGCTCGCTGCTCGAGCGCCTGACCGACTTCATCTCGCCCGAGCCGGAATCCCGGACCGAGCTGCTGGAAATCCTCCAGGACGCCCACGAACGCAACCTGATCGACGCCGATTCGCTGTCGATGATCGAAGGCGTGTTCCAGGTGTCCGACCTGTGCGCCCGCGACATCATGGTGCCGCGCGCGCAGATGGACGCGATCAACATCGCCGACAAGCCGGAAGACTTCATCCCGTTCGTCCTCGAGAAAGCGCACTCGCGCTACCCCGTGTACGAGGAGAACCGCGACAACGTGATCGGCGTGCTGCTCGCGAAAGACCTGCTGCGCTTCTATGCCGAAGAGGAATTCGACGTGCGCGGGATGCTGCGCCCCGCCGTGTTCATTCCCGAATCGAAGCGCCTGAACGTGCTGCTGCACGACTTCCGCGTGAACCGCAACCACCTCGCGATCGTCGTCGACGAATACGGCGGCGTCGCGGGCCTGATCACGATCGAGGACGTGCTCGAGCAGATCGTCGGCGACATCGAGGACGAATACGACTTCGACGAAGAGGCCGGCAACATCATCTCGGGGCCGGAGGGCCGCTACCGCGTGCGCGCGCTCACCGAGATCGAACAGTTCAACGAATCGTTCGGCACCGACTTCCCCGACGACGAGGTCGACACGATCGGCGGCCTGATCACCCATCATTTCGGCCGCGTGCCGCACCGCGGCGAGAAGCTGCAGCTCGGCAACCTCGTGTTCGAGATCCAGCGTGGCGATGCGCGCCAGATCCACGTGCTGCTGGTGCGCCGCAACCCGCACGCGAGCCGCCGCGCCGAAACCTCGCACGAAGACTGACCGTCTCGCGCCGGCCGCGTCTCCTTCAACCGCTCGCCCCCTTTCGCTTCACATGGACGATCCGATCCCGTCCCGCCCGGCTGGCGGCCTTCTCGCGCCGGCGCCCGGCCGCGCGCTGCCGCGCTGGCACTATCCGGCCGCGCTGCTCGCCGGCGCGGCCAATACGCTCGGCTTCGCCCCGACCCCGCACGGCGGCTGGCTGCAGCTCGTCGTATTCGTCTGGTTTTTCGCGCAACTCACCCGCACGTCGAGCTGGCGCGGCGCCGCGCTCACCGGCGGCGCGTTCGGCTTCGGCAACTTCATCACCGGCGTGTGGTGGCTCTACATCAGCATGCACGTGTACGGCGAGATGGCCGCGCCGCTCGCGGGCGGCGCGCTGGTGCTGTTCTCGCTGTACCTGTCGCTGTACCCGGCGTTCTCCGCCGGGCTGTGGTCGTTCTGCGCGGGCCATGCGTGGCATCGCCGCGAAGCCGACCCGCGGCCGTTCTCGCCGACCTGGCACGGCGCGTTCGCGTTCGCAAGCGCGTGGGCGCTCGGCGAATGGCTGCGCGGCACCGTGTTGACCGGCTTTCCGTGGCTCGCGAGCGGCTATCCGCAGGTCGACGGCCCGTTCGCGGGCTTCGCGCCGGTGGTCGGCGTGTACGGGATCGGCTGGGTGCTCGCGCTGTTCGCCGCGCTGGTCGTGCAGGCGCTCGTCGCCGCGCGCCGGTCGCCCGCCCCTGAACGCGCCGGCGGCAACGCAAGCATCCGCATCGCCGCGCCGGCCGGCGTCGCCGTCGCGCTCGTCGCGGCCGGCATCGGGCTGTCGCAGGCCACGTGGACCGTGCCCGCGAACGCGCCGCTCAGCGTGCGGCTGCTGCAGGGCAACGTGAAGCAGGACATCAAGTTCGAGCAGGAGGGCATCGACGCGGCGATCAAGATGTACCAGCAGATGATCGTCGAAAAACCCGCCGACCTGATCGTCACGCCGGAGACCGCGATCGCGGTGATGATCCAGGAGCTGCCCGAGCCGTTCGCCGTCGCGATCCGCAAGTTCAGCGACACGACAGGCTCGGCCGTGCTGTTCGGCGCGGTCGGCGCGTCGGTGACGCCGGAGGGCCGCTACGTCGACTACACGAACAGCCTGTACGGCGTGACGCCGCATTCGCGCGACATCTATCACTACGACAAGCACCATCTGGTGCCCTTCGGCGAATTCATCCCGTGGGGCTTCCGGTGGTTCGTCGACCTGATGAAGATGCCGCTCGGCGACTTCGCGCGCGGCGCGCCGGTGCAGAAGCCGTTCCTCGTGCACAACCAGCCGGTGATGGCCGACATCTGCTACGAGGACTTGTTCGGCGAGGAAATCGCCGCGACGATTCGCAACAATCCGCAGCCGCCCGGCGTGCTCGTCAACGTGACGAACCTCGCGTGGTTCGGCGATACGATCGCGCTCGACCAGCATCTGCAGATCGCGCGGATGCGCGCGCTCGAAACGGGCCGGCCGATGCTGCGCGCGACCAATACCGGGATGACGGCCGCGATCGACGCGCACGGCCGCGTGCTCGGCCAGCTGAAACCGTTCACGATCGGCTCGCTCGACCTGCGGATCGAAGGCACGAGCGGCTTCACGCCGTACGTGACGAGCGGCAACAACGCCGTGCTCGCGGTATCGCTGGTGCTGCTCGCGTTCGGCTTCACGTTCGGGCCGGCCCTGCGCCGCCGCAACGGCTCGAAGGCCGGCGACGACCCCAACGCGTGACGCAACGGCCGGCCGCTCAGGCCGGCCGCCTGGCCTCCGCTGCCAGCCCGCGCAGATCCCGCCCGAGCGCGTCCATCACCGGCGCCCATGCGCCGAACGTCGGCTGCCGGTACAGCGTGGCGCTCGGATACCACGGGCTGTCGGTGCGTTCGAGCAGCCACGGCCAGTGCGGATTCACGTCGAGCAGCACCCAGGTGCGCGCGCCCAGTGCGCCCGCCAGATGCGCGACCGACGTGCATACCGTGATCACCAGATCCAGCGCGCCGATGAACGCGGCCGTATCGTCGAAACTCTTCAGTTCCGCCGTGCGGTCGTCGATCGCGAAACCGGCCGCGCGCGCCGCGGCGACATCCGCGTCCGCGCCCGGCTGCAGCGAATGGAACGTGACGCCGTCGATACCGCGAAACGCATCGGCGTAGCGATCGAGCCCGACGCGCCGGAACGGGTTGCGCTGGTGTCCCGGACTGCCCGTCCAGACGAGCCCCACCTTTAATCGGCCATCGCCCGCGAGCCGCGCGCGCCACGCGTCGCGCGCGTGGCGGTCGGCATGCAGGTACGGCACCGACTCGCCGAGCGTCGACGTCTCCATCCCGAGCATCAGCGGCAAGCCGATCAACGGCACCTCGTAGTCGAATGCGGGCAGTTCGTCAACGCCGCCGCCCGCGCTGAACGCGTCCGCATGCGCACCGAGGCTGCGCTGCATCAGCGTGCCCACCTGCGGAAACGTGTTCCACGCGAGCCGGCCGCCCTCGCGGTGCACGCGCTCGGCGAGCGGCGCGACGAAGCGCGCGAACTGCAGCACGTCGCCGAGCCCCTGCTCGCCCCACACGAGCAGCGTCTTGCCCGCGAGCGGCTCGCCCTGCCAGCGCGGGCCCGGCAGCGCCGGCCGGCGCCCGCGCAGCTCGCCCGCACCGTCCCAGCGCGCCTCGTGGCCGCGCCAGCCGGCCGCGTAGTTGCCGCGCACGAGTTGAATGATCGCGAGGTTGAAACGGAACGACGCGTCGTCGGGCGCCAGCTCGCATGCACGCGCCGCATAGCGCTCGGCGTCGTCCCAGCGCTGCGCTTCCTTCATCGCCATCGCGATGTTGTTCAGCGCGAGCGCGTTGTCGGGCGCGATCTGCGCGAGCCGCGCCGCACCCGCGAGCGCGCCGTCGAGGTCCTGTGCCGCGAGCCGCGCGACGACCAGGTTGATCCACGCCTGCACGTCGTGCGGATCGGCCTCCACGGCCGCGTCGAGCAGCGCGATTTCCTCGTTGCGGTCGCCGCCCGACAGCCGCAGCGCGATCGCGAGGTTGTTGCGCAGCGACGGCCAGCGCGGATCGAGCGCATAGGCGGCGCGATACGGCGCGACGGCCTCGGCGTGACGGCCGAGCATCTGCAGCACGTAGCCGTGATTGAAACGGGCACCGGCGCCCGGATGCACGCGCACCGCGCATTCGGCCAGCGCGAGCGCGTCGGCCGTGCGCTGTCGCGCGACGAGCGCCGAGGTGAGCTGCGCGAGCGCGGCCATGTCGACCGCGTGCAGATGGCCGGCGGCGGCGAGCCAGAGCGTGTGCGCATCGTGCTCGCCGCGCGCGTGCGCATCGGCGGCCTGCCCGAGCATTGCGAGCAGCGGCGGGATCAGCGGAATGAGGAGGTCGTTCGAATCGTCCATGCGGTCCGGAGTGGGCAATCGGTCACGCGGCAGGCGTCGCGCGCGCCGCAATACGCGCATCTTAACGCCCGTGCAAAGCGGTGCGGCAGCCGACGCGACAAGCGCATCGCAACGCCGCACAAGCGAGCGCGCCGCGCGCGCCGACAACCCCGCGCACCGGCTTCGCACGGGTCGCCGGAACGCCGCCGGGGCATCGCCGACGGCCCCTTCGTCCGCGTTCCGGCCGCATCCGGTCGCCGATCCGGTAAAATTGCACGTTTCAGCACACTAACAAGCCGCGCCGCCGCGCGAGCCGACCCTCCGGGCCCCGCCCGGAGCGCCGTTCGCAACGGAGCGCCAGCGCCACGAAGGCTCTTCATGCTTACGTTTCAGCAAATCATCCTGACGCTGCAGTCCTATTGGGACAAGCAGGGTTGCGCCCTGCTCCAGCCCATCGACATGGAAGTCGGCGCGGGCACGTCGCACGTCCACACGTTCCTGCGCGCGGTCGGCCCCGAGCCGTGGCGCGCCGCCTACGTGCAGCCGTCGCGCCGCCCGAAGGACGGCCGCTACGGCGAGAACCCGAACCGCCTGCAGCATTACTACCAGTACCAGGTCGTGCTCAAGCCGGCGCCGGAGAACATCCTCGACCTGTACCTCGGCTCGTTGGAAGCGCTCGGCTTCGACCTGCAGCAGAACGACGTGCGCTTCGTCGAGGACGACTGGGAGAACCCGACGCTCGGCGCGTGGGGCCTCGGCTGGGAAGTGTGGCTGAACGGGATGGAAGTCACGCAGTTCACGTATTTCCAGGAAGTCGGCGGCCTCGAATGCAAGCCGGTGCTCGGCGAAATCACGTACGGCCTCGAGCGCCTCGCGATGTACCTGCAGAAGGTCGAGAACGTGTACGACCTGGTCTGGACCGAGTGGGAAGAGCAAGGCCCGAACGGCCCCGAGCTGCGCCGCCTGTCGTACGGCGACGTCTACCACCAGAACGAGGTCGAGCAGTCCACCTACAACTTCGAGCACGCGAACGTCGACCTGCTGTTCACGTTCTTCAACAGCTACGAAGCGGAAGCGAAGAAGATGATCGACGCGCAGCTCGCGCTGCCCGCGTACGAACTCGTGCTGAAGGCCGGCCACACGTTCAACCTGCTCGATGCGCGCGGCGCGATCTCGGTCACCGAACGCGCGGCCTACATCGGCCGCATCCGCGCGCTGTCGCGTCTCGTCGCACAGGCTTACTACGACTCGCGCGAGAAGCTCGGCTTCCCGATGCTCGGCAACCCGCCGGGCGTGCCGGGCCTCACCACCGACGCCCAGGACGCCGCGCAGCCGGCATGGGCGCCGCCGCTCAAGGTCGAACGCAAGATCGATCAGGACTGACGAGACGAGATTTATTCCAGACATGACGCATAACCATCCCGCCCCCCTGCTCGTCGAACTGCTGACCGAAGAGCTGCCGCCGAAGGCCCTCGCGCGCCTCGGCGACGCATTCGCCGAAGGTCTCGCGCAACGCCTCGCGGCGCGCGACCTCGTCGAAGGCGAACTCGTGTTCGAACGCTACGCCACGCCGCGGCGCCTCGCCGTCGTCGTGCAGAACGTGCGCGCCGTCGCGCCTGAAAAGCAGGTCCGCGAAAAGGTCCTGCCCGTCTCGGTCGCGCTCGACGCCGAAGGCAAGCCGACGGCCCCGCTCGCGAAGAAACTCGCGGCGCTCGGTCACCCGAACCTGTCGATCGCCGATCTCGAGCGCGCGCAGGACGGCAAGGCCGAAGCGTTCTTCGTCAATTACGCGGCAGCCGGCGCGACGCTCGTCGACGGCCTGCAGGCCGCGCTCGACGAAACGCTCGCGAAGCTGCCGATCCCGAAGTTCATGACCTACCAGCGCCCGGACGGCTCCGACGTGAAGTTCGTGCGCCCGGTGCACCGCCTGACCGTGCTGCACGACGATCGCGTCGTGCCCGTGACCGCGTTCGGCATCGACGCCGGCGACACCACGCTCGGCCACCGCTTCCTGTCCGACGGCCTCGTCGCGATCCAGCATGCGCACGCGTATGCCGACACGCTGCGCGACAAGGGCCGCGTGATCGCGCACTTCGCCGATCGCCGTGAAACGATCCGCACGCAATTGAACGAACACGCGAGCGGCGACACGGTCGTGATGCCCGAAGCGCTGCTCGACGAAGTGACGTCGCTGGTCGAATGGCCGGTCGTCTATCCGTGCCGCTTCGAGGACGAATTCCTGCAGGTGCCGCAGGAATGCCTGATCCTCACGATGCAGACGAACCAGAAGTACTTCGCGCTGACCGACGTCGGCGGCAAGCTGCGCTCGCGCTTCCTGATCGTGTCGAACATCGACACGAAGACGCCGGGCGAGATCATCGAAGGCAACGAGCGCGTCGTGCGCCCGCGCCTCGCCGACGCGAAGTTCTTCTTCGAGCAGGACAAGAAGAAGCCGCTGGCCGACCGCGTGCCGCTGCTCGCGAACGTCGTTTATCACAACAAGCTCGGTTCGGCGCTCGCGCGCGTCGAGCGCCTCGAAGCGCTGGCGGGCGAGATCGCGCCCGCGATCGGCGCCGACGCCGCGCACGCGAAGCGCGCCGCGCGCCTCGCGAAGGCCGACCTGCTGACCGACATGGTCGGCGAGTTCCCGGAACTGCAGGGCACGATGGGCACATACTACGCGCGTCACGACGGCGAGCCCGACGACGTCGCGCTCGCATGCGCCGAGCACTACCAGCCGCGCTTCTCCGGCGACGCGCTGCCGACCACGCCCGTGTCGACCGCCGTCGCGCTGGCCGACAAGCTCGAGACGATCGTCGGCATCTGGGGCATCGGCCTCGCGCCGACGGGCGAAAAGGATCCGTTCGCGCTGCGCCGCCACGCGCTCGGCGTGCTGCGCCTGCTGCTCGAGAAGCAGTTGCCGCTCGATCTCGTGGCGCTGCTGCGCACGGCCCATGCGCGCTTCGAAGGCGTGCCGGGCGTCGCCGAATCGACCGACGCGATCTTCGCGTTCTTCATGGACCGCCTGCGCGGCCTGTTGCGCGAACGCGGCTACTCGGCCGGCGAAGTCGACGCGGTGCTGAGCCTGAACCCGACGCGCGTCGACGATCTCGTCGCGCGCCTCGACGCGGTGCGCGAATTCACGCGCCTCGCCGAAGCCGAAGCGCTCGCGGCCGCGAACAAGCGGATCTCGAACATCCTGAAGAAGTCGGAAGGCGGCGCGAACGGCGCGGTGCAGCCGACGCTGCTCGTCGAGGCCGCCGAAAAGGCGCTGCACGAACAGCTCGAGGCCGTGACGCCGCACGTGCAGTCGCAGCTCGAGGCACGTGCGTACACGGGCGCGCTGTCGGCGCTCGCCGCGCTGCGCGCACCGGTCGACACGTTCTTCAACGACGTGATGGTCAACGCCGAGGATCCCGCGCTGCGCGCCAACCGTCTCGCGCTGCTGTTCGCGCTGCATCAGCAGATGAACTGTGTCGCCGACATCTCGAAGCTCGCCGCATAAAGGCCGAACGATGCCGATCAGCCCCAACCGCAAGCTCGTCGTCCTCGACCGGGACGGCGTGATCAACGTCGATTCGGACGCGTTCATCAAGACGCCCGACGAATGGATCGCGCTGCCCGGCAGCCTCGAGGCGATCGCACGGCTCAACCACGCAGGCTATCGCGTGGTCGTCGCGACCAACCAGTCAGGCATCGGCCGCGGGCTGTTCGACATGGCCGCGCTCAACGAGATGCACCAGAAGATGCATCGCGCGGCGGCCGCGGTCGGCGCGCGCATCGACGCGGTGTTCTTCTGCCCGCACGTGGCGGAAGATCGTTGCGAGTGCCGCAAGCCGAAACCCGGCATGATGCAGATGATCGCCGAGCGCTTCGAGATCGATCCCGATCACACGCCGGCCGTCGGCGATTCGCTGCGCGACCTGCAGGCCGCCGTCGCGGTCGGCTTCCGGCCGCACCTCGTACTCACCGGCAAGGGCAAGAAGACGCTCGCCGCGGGCAATCTGCCGGACGGCACGGAGGTCCACGACGACCTGCGCGCGTTCGCGCTCGACTTCCTTTCACACGAACACGAGTGATGCGGCCGCCGCGCGCATCCTCCATACAACCAGACCCACGCCGATGCGCTTCGTCCGCTCCCTGCTGCTGCTGATCTACTTCATCCTGTACACGGTGCCGTACGCCACCGCGTGCTTCATCGCGTTTCCGTTCATGCGTCCCGACGCGCGCTACTGGATGGCGGCCGGCTGGTGCAAGTCGACGCTGTGGGTCGTGCGCTGGCTGAACGGCATCCGCTACCGGCTCGAAGGGATGGAAAACCTGCCCGACGGCCCGGCCGTCCTGCTGTCGAAGCACCAGTCGGCGTGGGAGACGCTCGCGTTTCCGGCGCTGATGCCGAAGCCGCTGTGCTATGTGTTCAAGCGCGAACTGCTCTACGTGCCGTTCTTCGGCTGGGCGCTCGGGCTGCTGCACATGGTCAACATCGACCGCAAGGAAGGCAAGAACGCGTTCACGTCGGTGATCCGCCAGGGCAAGAAGCGCCTGTCGGAAGGCGCCTGGATGATCATGTTCCCGGAAGGCACGCGCACGCAGGTCGGCAAGCAGGGCAAGTACAAGACGGGCGGCGCGCGCTTCGCGATCGAAACCAATACGCCGGTCGTGCCGATCGCGCACAATGCAGGTCGGGTGTGGCCGCGCAATTCGTTCACGAAATTCCCGGGCGTCGTCACCGTGTCGATCGGCAAGCCGATTCCCGTCGAGGGCAAGACGCCCGACGTATTGAACTCGCAGGTCGAAGCCTGGATCGAAGCGGAGATGCGCCGCATCGATCCCGATGCGTATCGCCAGCCGGGCAATGCCGGCACGCGCGATGCCGCGCGCGTCTGAATCACCCGGATTGCAGCCGTTGCGAACGACGAAACGAAGCGAACTGATGAAAAAGCGTCCGCGGCCACGGCCTGCCGTCGTGGCCCTCGATCATCGCCAGATGGACCTGCCGCTCTTCGACGGGCCGGCAGCAGCCTCGCCGGCACCGTCGGCGCCCGCCGCGCCGCCCACGTCACCTGAAGCGGCCGCGGCTCCCGCGGTGCCCACGGCGCCGCTCGATCCGGGCCCCGTGCGCGATCGCTCCCGCGTCCGTACGTTCGCACTCGACAGCCGCGTGCTCGAATACCGGCTCAAGCGCTCCGCGCGCCGCACGATCGGCTTCACGATCGACGGCAGCGGGCTGTCGATCACCGCGCCGCGCTGGGTCACGCTCGCCGACATCGAAGCGGCGATCGCCGAGAAGCAGCGCTGGATCTTCGCGAAGCTCGCGGAGTGGAAGACCCGCACCGAGCAGCGTGCGCTGCCGCAAATCGACTGGCGCGACGGCGCGCAACTCCCGTATCTCGGCAAGACGATCACGATCGCGCTCGGCGCGGGCGCCGTCGCGTTCGACGCCGACGCGCTGCGGCTGTCGCTGCCGCTGCCCGTGCAGGCGGACATGCAGCAGATCAAGGATCGCGTGCAAGGCTGGCTGCAGGGCGAAGCGAAGCGGATTTTCGGCGAACGGCTGGTGGTCTACGCGGAAAAGCTTGGCGTCACGTATTCGATGTACGCGCTATCGTCGGCCGCGACGCGCTGGGGCAGCTGCTCGAGCGACGGCAAGATCCGGCTGAACTGGCGGCTGATCCATTTCCCGATGTCGATCGTCGACTACGTCGTCGCGCACGAGTTGTCGCACCTGCGCGAAATGAACCACAGCCCGGCCTTCTGGCAGACCGTCGAATCGATCTTCCCGGAATTCCGCGAGGCACGGCACACGCTCAAGCATCACCCGCCCGAACTGCTGCCGGCGCTGTAACGCGATCAGTGGCACCCACAATGCAAACGGGCGATGCGAATTCCTCCGCATCGCCCGTTTTCGTTGCCCGCGACGCCTATCGTGCGCCGCGAGCCGCTCATCCCGCGCTCAATGCGCCTTCTTCTGGATGAACTCGAGCTTGTAGCCGTCCGGATCCTCGACGAATGCGATCACGGTCGTACCATGCTTCATCGGGCCCGCTTCGCGGATCACCTTGCCGCCTTGCGCCTTGATTTTGTCGCAGGCCGCGTACGCGTCGTCGACTTCCAGCGCCAGGTGGCCGAAGCCGTTGCCGAGATCGTAGGACGGCGTATCCCAGTTATGGGTCAGCTCGATCACGGTGCCCGTGCTTTCCGCTTCATAGCCGACGAACGCGAGCGTGAACTTGCCTTCCGGATAATCCTCGCGACGCAGCAGCTTCATGCCGAGCAATTCGGTGTAGAACTTGATCGAGCGGTCGAGATCGCCGACTCGCAGCATCGTATGCAGCAAACGCATTGTTGTACTCCTGTGGGGACTTTCCAGAGCCGGAAATTCTACCGGAGTCACGTGAATCTCGCCGCCGGCGCCTCGTCCGCCGCCCGCTGATATCGCGCAGCCGCGCAGTGGGCCCCGCGCCCGTGCGCCGGTGGAAGCCACCCCGTTCGACGATTCCCGCCATCCCGGCCGATCGGGTAACATCCTCCCACTTCGCACCAAAAGCGGGCATGCCCGCCGCCGCCGGAACGCGACCACCACCCCATTCAGCCCCACCGCCTGCCGTGCGAAACCCCCGATTCGGGCGTGCCGGACCCGCCATCCGTTCGCCGCTGCCCCTGCCGATGTCCGTGCCCCCTGCCCGCCGCCTCGGCGAGGTCCGCCGATGACCGCGTTCGGCGTGCTGCTGCTCGGCGAATCGGTCGGCTGGCGCTTCATGTCGGCGGCCGCGCTGGTGCTGAGTGGGATCGCGCTCGTCAACACGCCGCCACGCCGGCGCGCGTAAGGGCGCACGGCCGTGGTCCTTCATCGACGAAAGCGACGAAATCAACGCAAACGGCTCGGAAAAATAAAAAGGCTGCCCGTCAGTCAGGACAGCCTCATGAATCTCGAGCCGGCGCGCGCCGTGTGCGTTGCCCGCGGCTTGCCGTTACTCCGCGGCCTTGCGCACGGCCGCCAGCGCCTGCGCGACACCGACATATTCGGCCACGCTCACATCCTCCGCGCGTCGCGCGAGATCGAAGCCGAGCCCGTCGAAATCGATCGTCTCGCGGTAGTCGCCGAGCGTATTGCGCAGCATCTTGCGGCGCTGCGAGAACGCGGCCGTGACGAGTTCGCCGAGCAGCACGGGATCGACGTCCGGCAGCTCGTGCGGTTCGTACGGAATCATCCGGACGATCGCCGAATCGACCTTCGGCGGCGGCTGGAACGATTCCGGCGGCACGTCGAGCATCTTCTCCATCACGTAGCGATACTGCAGCATCACCGACAGCCGCGAGAACGCCTTCGTGCCCGGCTCCGCGACCATCCGTTCGACGACTTCGTTCTGCAGCATGAAATGCTGGTCGATGACCGCATCGGCGAACGTCATCAGGTGAAACAGCAGCGGGCTGGAAATGTTGTACGGCAGATTGCCCACGATCCGCAGCGACGGCTTGTCGCCGGGTGCCGCGAGCGAGCGGAAGTCGAACGCGAGCGCGTCGCCCGCATGCAGTTCCAGCAGCGGGCCGAAGCGTTGCTGCAGGCGACCGATCAGGTCGCGGTCGAGTTCGACCGCATGCAGCGGCGACTCGGGCGTCGCGAGTCGCGCAATCAGCGGCTCGGTCAGCGCGCCGAGCCCCGGGCCGATCTCGACCATTCGCTGGCCGCGCGCGGGGCAGATCGTCGTGACGATCGAATCGATCACACCGTGATCGACGAGGAAGTTCTGCCCGAAGCGCTTGCGCGCGAAGTGGCCTTGGTGCTGTCTGCTGTTCGACATCGACTGAGAAAAACGAAAAATACGACGAGTTAGGTCAGGCCTGCGCCTGTGTGCGTCACGACGCGCGGCGATGGCGCGCCATCGCGACGGCCGTGTCGAGGGCGGCGACCATGCTGCCCGGATCCGCGCGGCCCGTGCCGGCGAGATCCAGCGCGGTGCCGTGATCGACCGACGTGCGGATGATCGGCAGCCCCAGCGTGACGTTGATGCCCTCGCCGAACGTCGCATACTTCAGCACGGGCAAGCCCTGATCGTGGAACATCGCGAGCACGCAATCGGCGTCCTCGAGATGGCGCGGCTGGAACAGCGTGTCGGCCGGATACGGGCCGCGCGCGTCGATGCCCTGCGCTTGCGCGCGTGCAAGCGCCGGGGAGATCACATCGATCTCCTCGCGCCCGAGATAGCCGTTCTCGCCCGCGTGCGGGTTCAGCCCCGTCACGAGGATGCGCGGCGCCGCGAGACCGAAGTCGCGCCGCAGGTCGCGATCGACGATCGCCAGCGTCTCGACGAGCCCGTCGATCGTCAGCGCGGCCGATACGTCCTTCAGCGGCAGGTGCGTGGTCGCGAGCGCGACGCGCAGCGGCCGCTCGCCCGTGCCCGCCAGCATCATCACGACGCGCGGCGTGTGCGTGCGCTCCGCCAGGTATTCGGTATGGCCGGTAAACGGCACGCCGGCATCGTTGATCGTGCTCTTCTGCAGCGGCGCGGTGACGATCGCGTCGAACCGGCCCGCCAGCGCGCCGTCGATCGCGGCATCGAGCAGCCCCAGCACGTAGCGGCCGTTGGCCGCGTCGAGCTTGCCCGCCTGCGCGGGCGCGGCGAGCGGATGATGCTCGACCGACACGGGGCCGCCGCCGGCGAGCACCGCCCGGTCGGCCCCGACGGCCGCCGCGCGCGCGTCGAGCAGCGCGGCGTCTCCCAGCACGGTGAAATGCGCGCCGGGCCAGCGCCGCGCGGCATCCTGCAACGCCTGCACGGTCAGCTCCGGGCCGACACCCGCGGGTTCGCCGGTCGTGATCGCGATCTGCAGCGCGGATGCCGTCATGTGAAGCTCGCTCAGTTCGCCGGGCCGACGCCGCCGATCTTGTACTGCACGTAGGACGAATCGCGCAGCTCGCGCAGCCAGTCGGCATACGCCTGCTCGGCCTTGCGCTGGCCGATCGCCTGGCGCGCGATATCCATCTGCTGCTGCACCGAGCCTTCCGCCTCGCGGCGATCGATCACCTGGATCAGGTGATAACCGTACTCGGTACGCACCGGCTGGCTGATCTGGCCGTCCTGCAGGTTGTTCATCGCGCGCTCGAATTCCGGCACGGTCTCGCCCGGGCTGATCCAGCCGAGATCGCCGCCCTGCGACGCCGAACCGTCCTGCGAGTAGGTGCGCGCGAACTTCGCGAAATCGCCGCCGGCCTCGACCTGCCGGCGAATGTCCTGCAGCTGCTGACGGGCCTGGCCTTCCGACTTGCCTTCGCCGACGCGCAACAGGATGTGGCGCACGTGCGTCTGGACGATTTTCGGTGCCGCGGCGCTCGTGCCCTGGCTCTGGCGGCGGTCGACGAGACGCACGATCTCGAAGCCGTCCGGCACGCGGATCAACGTCGGGTTGACCTGGCCGGGGCGCAGCTTCGATGCGGCGTCGACGACCTCGGCCGGCAGCGCGCCCGGCGCCTTGAAGCCAAGGTCACCGCCCTTCTTCGCGTCGTTCGCTTCCGAATTGTTCTTCGCGAGCTTCTCGAAATCAGCGCCCGACGTGGCCTGCTGCAGCAGCGCTTCGGCCTTCTTCTGCGCGACTTCGATCTCGGCCTGCGGCGCGTTGGTCGGCGCCTTGATGAAGATGTGCTGGAAGCGCAGGTCCTGCTGCTGCGACGCGCTCGGCCCGCGCTGGCTCGCGATGTAGTTCGCGACCTCGGCGTCCGACACGGTGATCTTGCCGTCGACCTCGCGCTCGCGCAGCTTCGACAGCATCAGCTCGGTGCGGGCGTCGCTCGTGAACACGCTCCAGGGCACGCCTTGCGCCTCGAGACGCGCGCGATACTGTTCGAGCGTCATCCCGTTCGCCTGCGCGAGGCGCTGCAGCGTGGACTGCACGGTCGCATCGTCGATACGGATCCCGTCGTCCTTGGCCTTCTGCACCTGGATGCGTTCGAGGACCATCTGGTTCAGCACCTGCGCACGCAACTGGTCGGCCGGCGGCACGGGTGCGTTCTGCTGCTGCAGCCGGCGCGCGATCAGGCCGACGCGCTGGTCGAGTTCGCGGCCCGTGATCACGTCGTTGTTGACGACCGCGACGACTTCGTCGGCGAGCTGCGCGCCTTGGGAACCAAGCGCCTGCGCCGCGGCCGGCGCGGCGGCGAGCAGCGCGGCGGACGCGGCGAGGCTGGACACGACTGCCGCGAAACGAAGGGTTTTCTTCATTGCCACTGATACTCCATTGAAATCGTGCTGACCGGTGCAGACAAGCCGGCGTTACTCGTAGTTACTGAAGCGGGACATCGGCGGCGGCGCGGACGGCAGCGCCGTATAGCCCGGCACCCCGGCGCGGAATGCCGCCACCAGACCGTTGTCGATGCTCGACAGCCCCTTCAACGTCAGCTGCATCATGAATCGCGTCGACGAGTTCTGCTGCCCCGACGAGTTCACGCCGTTCGCGAAGCGCTGGGCACCGACGCCGAGCGCCCAGCAATCCGCGTCGTATTGTAAGCCGAGCAGACCGTCGACGACCCGGTTGGCGGCCAGGTCGTAGTTGAAGCGGCCGACCGCGTACAGGCGGCGCGTGAGCGGCCATTGCGCGGACACCAGGAACTGGTTGATCGGCTGGTTGTCGAGCGTCGTGTTCGCCCGCGTATAGCGGTAGCCGACGTTGATCACGCGGCGCTCGCCCGGGCTGAAACCGAAACCGAGGCTCGACTTCACGAGCTGGTTGTTGTTCTGGTTGTACTGGAACGCCGTTTCCGACATGAAGCCGGAGCCGAGCTTGAGCGCCGCACCGACGATCAGGTCCGAGTGGCGCGCCTGCACGGGGGCCTGCACCGAGTTCAGCGTGACGCGCTGATCGGCGAAGTAGTACTGCTGCGCGATCACGAAGCGCGCGCGTTCGTCGCCGGTGCGCGGATCGATGAAGCGCGACGTCAGGCCGGCGGTGATCCGGTTCGCGTCCGCGATCCGGTCGTTGCCGACGAACGTGTTCGGCTGGTAGATCTCCGCGAGGCCGAAGTCCGATTCCGCGGTGTCGAACAACGGCGCGTTCGACTGGTCGCGATACGGCGTGTACACGTAGTACAGGCGCGGCTCGAGGGTCTGGATGAAGTCCTGGCCGAACAGGCGCACCGAGCGGTCGAAGATCAGGCCCGTGTCGAAGCTCACGGTCGGGATCGACTCGGTGAAGCGCTTCGGGCTGTTCGGCGTGCTCGACGACAGGTAGTTCAGGTCGTACGACGCGAAGTGGTACTGGACCTTCGGCACGACGAAGTAGCCGGGGCCGTACACGCCGTACGCGATGTACGGGTTGAAGACGATCCGGTCGCCTTCGGTCGCATCGGCGGTCGTGATGCGGAACCGCGAATAGTCGGCTTCCGCGCCGAAGTCGAAGCCGCCGACGTTGTACTTCGTGTACTTCACGTTCAACTGCGGCTCGCGACTGTACGGCGCGATCGACGGCGGCAGCGTCTGCCAGTGCTGGTAGCGCGCGAGCACCGACCACGGGCCGTTGTTGTACGTGAGCCCGGCTTCCTGCTGGTACAGCGTCTGCGTCCCGTTGATGAACTCGTTCGTCGACCCGAGGTCTTCCGGATACGTGTTGTCCGAGACCTTGTTGAAGTAGACGTAGCCGCCGAAACCGCCGCCGAAGTTCTGCTGGTGCTGCCAGTAGATCGCGTAGCGGTTGCGGTGCGCGAGCCGGTCATCCGGCAGGTAGTTGGCCGTCAGCGTGCCCGAATACGTCGGCGACAGGTAGCGGAACGTCGCTTCGGTCTGCACGCCGCGCCGCGAGATGATGCGCGGCGTGATCGTCAGGTCGCGGTTCGGCGCGATGTTGAAGTAGTACGGCAGCGTCAGCTCGAACCCGTTGTTCGAGTTCATCGAGAACGTCGGCGGCAGCAGGCCGCTGCGCCGCTCGCCCGACAGCGGGAACGTCATCCACGGGCTCGCGAAGATCGGCACGCCCTGGAAGAACAGCACGCCGTTGCGCGCGGTGCCTTCGTCGGCGCCCGTATCGAAGTCGAAGCGGCTGCCCTTGATGTACCACGCCGGGTTCGTCGAGCACTGGCACGCGGTGTAGGTGCCATTGACGAACACCGAGCGCTCGCTGTCGAGCAGGTCGACGCGCTCCGCGCTGCCGGACCCGCCCGTCATGTTGAAGTGGTACTTCGGCGCCGTCATGAAGCCCTGGTTCGCCTCGACCTTCAGATGCGCTTCTGGGCCCGCGAACGACGTGCCGCCGTTGATCACCCGGACCTGGCCGTACGCATCGGCCATGTCGGTATCCTGATCGTAGTGGAGCGCGTCGGCCTTCACGACGGCGTCGCCGCGGCGCAGCTCGGCCGAGCCCTTCGCGGCCAGGTCCTGTTCGGCCGTGCCGCTCGTATGATCGGCAATCACGAAGGCGGCCGGCTTCGCGCCGTCCTTCAGCGGATGATCCTCGAGCTGCGGGGCGAGACGCAGATCCCACGGCGAGTCGAGCGGCTGCGGCTGCGCGGCCGCGCCCGACAGCTGCGCGTACGACACGGCCGGCACGAGGCCCGGCACGGCCAGGAGCGCGAGCGCGAGCCGCCGTTTGCGCGGCGCCCCGTCACCGGGGAAGACATTCGGGAATAGCGGTTTGGGCGGCATCTATCGTTTGGCGAATCGCCCCTTGTCAACCGCGCCTGCGGCACATTCGTTCGCGCGCGGCGGGCCACGCCGACGCACCGCGACTGCGGCTGAGCGCAAACCGGGGAGGCGATCGGGCGGACGGCGCGACAGGCGGCGGGCCTGCGCGGCGCAAGCTGACGCGGGGCGCGTCAAAAAAGTCGTGGGGTATTATATGGCAAGACGTTCCCCCCTCCGCCGAGTTTCATGACGCCCCCATCCGCCGCATCCCAGCCCGACGCCCGCCTCGAAGCACTGACCGCGTGGCTGCGCCCGCTCGCCGAGCGCTTCGCCCTCGACCTGTCGACCCTCGCACCCGCGTCGTCGGACGCCAGTTTCCGCCGCTATTTCCGTGTCGCGTCGGCCACGAGCCCCGGCGGCTCGCTGATCGCGGTCGACGCGCCACCGCCCGAGAAGTGCCGCGAATTCGTCCAGGTCGCGCAACTGCTCGCCGCGGCTGGCGACCACGTGCCGGACGTGCTGGCCCACGATTTCGGCGCGGGGTTCATGCTCGTGACCGACCTCGGCCGCACGTCGTACATCTCGGTGCTCGATCCGGCCGATCCGGTCGCGGCACGCCCGCTGATGCGCGACGCGCTCGATGCGCTGATCCGCTTCCAGCTGACGTCGCGGCCGGACGTGCTGCCGCCGTTCGACGAGGCGTTCCTGCGCCGCGAGATGGAGCTGCTGCCCGAATGGTTCGTCGGCCGGCACCTCGGCAGGCCCGTCACCGACGCGATGCGCGGCACGCTCGAGCGCACCTTCGCGCTGCTGGTCGCGAGCGCCCATGCGCAGCCGCAGGGCTTCATGCTGCGCGATTTCATGCCGCGCAACCTGATGGTCTGCGAGCCGAACCCGGGCGTGCTCGACTTCCAGGACGCCGTGTACGGGCCGCTGACGTACGACGTCGTGTCGCTGCTGCGCGACGCGTTCATCAGCTGGGACGAGGAGTTCGAGCTCGACTGCTTCGCGTACTACTGGGAACGGGCGAAGAAGGCCGGTCTGCCGGTCGATCCGGACTTCGGCGAGTTCTACCGCCAGCTCGAATGGATGGGGCTGCAGCGCCACATCAAGATCCTCGGCCTGTTCGCGCGCATCAACTACCGCGACGGCAAGCCGCACTATCTGAACGACCTGCCGCGCTTTCTCGCCTATGCGCGCAAGGTCGCGCTGCGCTACCGCCCGCTCGTGCCGTTCGCGAAGCTGCTCGACGAGCTCGAGGGCAACGCCGCGGCCGACGTCGGCTATACGTTCTGACCGTTCTGACCGCCCTCACATTCAGCCGAACAACATGAGCACTACCTTGACCACGGCGATGATCTTCGCCGCCGGGCGCGGCGAACGGATGCGTCCGCTGACCGACGCCCGCCCGAAGCCGCTGCTCGAAGCCGGCGGCAAGCCGCTGATCGTCTGGCAGATCGAAGCGCTCGCCCGCGCGGGCATCGAGACGATCGTGATCAACCACGCGTGGCTCGGCGAACAGTTCGAGGCGTCGCTCGGCGACGGCTCGCGCTGGGGCGTGCGGCTCGCATATTCGGCCGAAGGCGAAGCGCTGGAAACCGCCGGCGGCATCGCGCAGGCGCTGCCGCTGCTCGAGCGCGACGGCCGGCCCACGGTGTTCGCGGGCGTCGCGGGCGACCTGTACTGCACATTCGACTACCGGACGCTCGGCGCCCGCGCCGCTCGAATGGCCGCGCTCGACGCGCCCGCGATGCATCTCGTGATGGTGCCGAACCCGCCGTTCCATCCGGACGGCGATTTCGTGCTCCGCGACGACGGCCGGCTCGCGCTCGCCGGCGCCCCGCGCGTCACGTTCGGCAGCATCGGCGTGTACGACACGCGGATGTTCCGCGACATCGTGCCCGGCACGCACCGCGCGCTGTCGCCCTACTTCAGGGCGACCATCGAGGCCGGCCGCGCGACCGGCGAATTGCATGAAGGTATCTGGGAGAACGTCGGCACGCCCGCGCAGCTCGGCGAGCTCGACGCGCGGCTGCGCGCCGCGGGCTGATCGTTTCGCGGCCGACCGCCGGGCGATCCGGCGGTGACCGCGCAACGCCGTCCGATACCGGCCCTCCGACACCGGCCGTCCGATACCGGCCGTCCAGCAACCCACCCGCTCGCGCCGCGCGCGGGCAGCCATCCATCCTCACGCGGCCTCGGCCGCTTCCCCGCCCGCCGCCGCGCGCTGTTGCTGCAGCGCCCACATCTGCGCGTAGAGGCCGTCCGCGCGCACGAGCTCGTCGTGCGTGCCGCGCTCGACGATCCGCCCGTGGTCCATCACGAGAATCTGCTGCGCATGCACGACCGTCGACAGCCGATGCGCGATCACGAGCGTCGTGCGGTGCCGCGCGATCTGGTCGAGCTCGTGCTGGATCGCACGCTCCGAGCGTGAATCGAGCGCCGACGTCGCCTCGTCGAACAGCAGCACCGGCGGATCCTTCAGCAGCGTGCGCGCGATCGCGACGCGCTGCTTTTCGCCGCCCGACAGCTTCAGCCCGCGCTCGCCGACCGGCGTGTCATAGCCCTTCGGCAAACTTTCGATGAAGTCGTGGATGTGCGCGGCGCGCGCGGCCGCGATCACTTCGTCGCGGCTCGCGCTCGGCCGGCCGTACGCGATGTTGTAGTAGATCGAGTCGTTGAACAGCACGGTGTCCTGCGGCACGATCCCGATCGACGCGCGCAGCGAGTCCTGCGTGACGTCGCGGATGTCCTGGCCGTCGATCCGGATCGCGCCGCCCGCCTGCCGGTCGAGATCGTAGAAGCGGAACAGCAGGCGCGACAGCGTCGACTTGCCGGAGCCGCTGTGACCGACCACCGCGGTTGTCGTGCCCGCGTCGATCGTAAACGTCACGTCGTGCAGGATCTGGCGCGACGCTTCGTACGAGAAGTTCACGTGCTCGAAGCGCACCTGCGCGCCGGCCACCGCGAGCGGCCGCGCGTCGGGCGCGTCCGGGACTTCCTTCGCGGCCGCCAGCAGCCCGAACATCCGGTCCATGTCGGTGAGGCTCTGCTTCAGCTCGCGATACACGACGCCGAGAAAATTCAGCGGAATGTACAACTGCAGCATGAACGTGTTGATCAGCACCAGATCGCCGAGCGTCAGCTTGCCCGCCAGCACGCCCTGCGTCGCGCGCCACAGGATGAACACGAGCCCGGTGCCGATGATCGCCTGCTGGCCGAAGTTCAGCACCGACAGCGAGTTCTGCGAGCGGATCGCGGCCTTGCGGTAGCGCTTCAGGTTCTCGTCGTAGCGCTGCGCCTCCCACTCCTCGTTGCCAAAGTACTTCACCGTCTCGTAGTTGATCAGCGAATCGATCGCCCGCGAGTTCGCGCGCGAATCGAGCTCGTTCATCGTGCGACGAAAATGCGTGCGCCAGTTGGTGACCTTCACGGTGAACACGATGTACGTGACGAGCGCCGCGAACGTCACATACGCGTAGTACGCCTCGTACTTGACCACGAAGAAGCCGAGCACGAGCCCGACCTCGACGAGCGTCGGCAGGATGCTGTACAGCGAATAGGAAATCAGCTGCTGGATGCCGCGGGTGCCGCGCTCGATGTCTCGCGACATGCCGCCCGTCTGGCGTTCGAGATGGAAGCGCAGCGACAGCCCGTGCAGATGCCGGAACACCTGCAGCGCGAGCTGGCGCACCGCGCTCTCGGTGACCTTCGAGAACAGGATCTCGCGCAGCTCGGTGAAGAGCGACGTCGACAGCCGCACGAACGCATACGCGACGACCAGCAGGCCGACGCCGCCCGCGAGCACGATGCCGGCCGACTGCTCGGCGCGGCCGAGCGCGGTGAGCTGCTGCACGGCGGACAGGTGATCGACGATGCGTTTCATCACGACCGGCACGCCGAGGTTCGCGACCTTCGCGCCGATCAGGCAGCCGAGCGCGAGCGCGACGCGCCATTTGTAGGTGGCCAGGTACGGCAGCAGCGACCGGATGGTCTGCCAGTCGTTGCGTGGCCCGGTCGGAGCCGGCGCGGGCTCGCCGGAAGTGGAATATCGGCGCATGGGGGGAAGGATCGGCGGCGCTGCCGGACGCGTGCTGCGGCGGCCGACTCGCCCGCTTTCTCGTACAATTTGCGAACGTTGTATTGTCGCAGAAGCCGCTTCGCGCCGCTGCCGGCGCCCTCGCCGGCTCGGCTGCGCGCGGCGGCGCATTTATTACAGGATGAAAGCCCCCGCCATGACCGATTCGACCCTCGAACTTCCGCAACACCAGCCCGCGCTGCGCGTCGTCCCGCAACCGCACGACGCGAACGTCCACGGGGACGTGTTCGGCGGCTGGATCATGTCGCAGGTCGACATCGCCGGCTCGATCCCCGCGAGCCAGCGGGCGAACGGCCGCGTCGCGACGGTCGCGGTCAATTCGTTCGTGTTCAAGCAGCCGGTGTTCGTCGGCGACCTGCTGAGCTTCTACGCGACCATCACGCGCACCGGCAACACGTCGGTGACGGTCGACGTCGAGGTGTACGCGCAGCGCATGCGCCTGATGGGCGAAATCGTGAAGGTGACCGAAGCGACGCTCACCTATGTCGCGACCGGACCCGACCGCAAGCCGCGTCAACTGCCGCCGCTCTGATCCGCACGCGCCGCGCCGCGGCGCCGCAGGCGGCGCTCCCCGGGGCCCGTCAATGCGTGGCCGTCAGCCCGAACTCCCGCATCGCCGGCACGAAGTCGTGATTGAGCGTCGGCTTGCGCGACAGCTTCATCAGCACGTAGCGCTGGAACGGCGCGAGCCGCTGCCACTGCGCAAGCGCGGGCGCCGGCAGCCCGGCCAGCGCGCTCTGCTGCACGAGCGCGTCCGGCACCGTGTCGGTCGCGCGCCAGCTCGGCTGCTCGTCCGGCTGGAACCACGACGGCTCGAGATCGGCATGCGTGCGCAGCATTTCGAACAGCGCGTGATCGAAATTGGGCTCGATCACGGTGTCGTCGTCAGCCGGAAAGCGCGCGAGCAGCTTGCGGTCCTCGAGCGGCAGCAACTGCCATTGCTCGAGCGAAATCCGCAGACCGAAGCGGTCGAGATTGAAACGCACGATCATCGGAATGTACGTCAGGTTTTCCGACGAATCGTGTTCGAAATTGAATAGCAGCGGAGCGTCGCTGAGTCCCATGGTCGTTACCCGAGTGGCGGATGCCGGCGCGGCCGGCCTGCCTGGGGTATTTTAGAACCTCTGCGCGCGGGCGGCGCACACGATCGTCGCCGCCCCTGCATCGAATCAACGGGAGTGCTCGTGAATCCGACTGAAACAGACGAACCGCGCGGCGCGATCGAGCTGTCCGTGCGCCGCACGCGCGGCGGCGCGGTCGAGACCGCCCACGACTACGTCGGCCAGGAATGGCCGGTCGCGCTGGTCTTCAACGGCATCTCGCACGCGGTGATGATGTGCACCCCGCGCGACCTCGAGGCGTTCGCGGTCGGCTTCGCGATCTCGGAAGGGATCGTCGAACGCGGCAGCGACATCAAGGACATCGACGTGATCCTGCACGCCGACGCCCCGCTGCCGCACGCGGAGGTGCATCTGGAGGTCGTCCAGCAGGCGTTCGCGGCGCTGAAGGACCGGCGCCGCGCGCTCGCCGGGCGCACCGGCTGCGGCGTGTGCGGGATCGAAAGCATCGACCTGCTCGATCTCGCGCCGGAACGGGTGCCCGACACCGGCTTTCTCGCGCGCCTCGCGCCCGACGCGCTCGCGCGCGCGGCCCACGCGCTGCCGGCCCATCAGGCCCTCACGCGGCTCACCGGCGGCCTGCATGCGGCCGCATGGAGCGATGCAACAGGCACGATCCAGATGGCGTTCGAGGATGTCGGCCGCCACAACGCACTCGACAAGCTGATCGGCTCGCTCGTGCTGGCACGCGCCGACGCGACCGACGGCTTCGTGTTCCTGTCGAGCCGGGCGAGCTACGAGCTCGTGCGCAAATCGGCGCGGGTCGGCATCCCGATGGTCGCGACGATCTCCGCGCCGTCGTCGCTCGCGATCGAGATCGCAAAGGCGGCCGGTCTGCGGCTCGTCAGTTTCTGCCGCGAAACCGGCCACGTCGATTACGGCACGGCCTGACGCCGGCCGTCCGGCCGCGCCGGCGGATTGGTGCCGGCGCGGGCCGCTGCGTCAGTCGAACTGACGGAAATCCGGCTTGCGCTTCTCGAAGAACGCCGTCATCGCCTCGCGCGCTTCCGGCGCGCGCAGCATCGCGGAGAAGTGGCCGGCTTCCTCGGCGATCCGCGCGGCAACCGCGATCCCGCCCGTATCCTTCAGCAGCGCCTTCGTCACGCGCAGCGACGACGCCGGCAGCGCCGCGAGCTTCGCGGCCTGCTTCGCCGCGAATGCGTCGAGTTCGGCGGCCGGCAGCACGCGATTGACGATGCCGATCCGGTGCGCTTCCAGCGCATCGAACGCCTCGCCGAGCAGCAGCTTCTCGGCCGCGACCTGATGGCCGGCCAGACGCGGCAGCAGCGCGCTCGATGCGGCTTCCGGGCACAGCCCGAGCTGCGCGAACGGCAGCGAGAACGTCGCGACGTCGGCCGCGTAGACGAGGTCGCAGTGCAGCAGCATCGTCACGCCGACGCCGACCGCGACACCCGGCACCGCGGCGACGATCGGCTTGCTCGCCTGGCTGATCCGCGCGAGAAACTGGAACACCGGCGCGTTCTCGTCCTTCGGCGGCGCCTTCAGGAAATCCTCGAGATCGTTCCCCGCGCTGAAGTTGCCGTCGCTGCCGCGCAGCAGGATCACGCGGATCGCCTTGTCTTCCTGCGCGTCGGCGAGCGCATCGGCCATCGTCTGGTACATCGCCGCCGTCAGCGCGTTCTTCTTCGCCGGGCGTGCGATCGTGATCGTCATCACGCCGTCGGCGCGTTCCACTTGAATTTCGGCCACAACCGTCTCCTTTGACGTCCTCTACCGGAATGAAAAAAACGGTGCGCGAGCTCGTGGCCCGCGCACCGTCGTCGCTTGTCGTCGCGTCCCGCCTACAGGCGTTCGATGATGCCCGCCGCACCCATGCCGGTGCCGACGCACATCGTGACCATCCCGTACTTGAGGTTGCGGCGGCGCAGGCCGTGCACGACGGTCGCCGCGCGGATCGCGCCGGTCGCGCCGAGCGGGTGGCCGAGCGCGATCGCGCCGCCGACCGGGTTGACCTTCGACGGGTCGAGGCCGAGATCGCGGATCACCGCCAGCGACTGCGCGGCAAATGCCTCGTTCAGCTCGATCCAGTCGAGATCGTCCTGCTTCAGGCCCGCGGCCTTCAGCGCGGCCGGAATCGCTTCCTTCGGGCCGATGCCCATGATTTCGGGCAGCACGCCGCGCACCGCGAAGCTCACGAAGCGTGCGAGCGGCGTCAGGTTGAATTCCTTCAGCACCTTCTCCGACACGACGAGCAGCGCGCCCGCGCCGTCCGACGTCTGCGAGCTGTTGCCGGCCGTGACCGAGCCCTTGTTCGCGAACACCGTGCGCAGCTTCGCGAGGCCTTCGATCGACGTATCCGCGCGCGGACCTTCGTCGAGCTTGATCTCGCGCGTCTTCACGTCGACCTCGCCCGTCGCGAGGTTCGGGAAACGCTCGGTGAGCGTGTACGCGGCGATTTCGTCGCCGAACTCGCCGGCCTGCTGCGCGGCGAGCGCCTTGCGGTGCGATTCGACCGAGAACGCGTCCTGGTCTTCGCGGCTCACCTTCCACTGCTCGGCGACGCGCTCGGCGGTCAACCCCATCCCGTACGCGATGCCGAAGTCTTCGCTGCGATCGAAGATGTGCGGCGACATCGACGGCTTGTTGCCCATCATCGGCACCATGCTCATCGATTCGCAGCCGCCCGCGAGCAGCGCGTCGGATTCGCCGACGCGGATGCGGTCGGCCGCCATCGCCAGCGCCGTGATGCCCGACGCGCAGAAGCGGTTGACCGTCACGCCGCCGACCGTCTGCGGCAGGCCCGCGAGCAGCGCGCCCATCCGCGCGACGTTCAGGCCCTGCTCGGCTTCCGGAATCGCGCAGCCGATGATCGCGTCCTCGATCAGCTTCGTGTCGAAGCCGGGCACCTGCGCGACCGCCGACCTGATCGCGTGAACCAGCAGCTCGTCGGGGCGCGTGTTCTTGAAGACACCGCGCGGGGCCTTGCCGATCGGGGTGCGGCTGGCGGCGACGATGTATGCGTCTTGCAGTTGTTTGCTCATTTGAAGCTCCTTATCCGCTCGCTCAGTTACGCACCGGCTTGCCGGTCTGCAACATGCCCATGATCCGTTCCTGCGTCTTCTGCGTGCCGAGCAGCTCGACGAATGCGCGGCGCTCGAGCGCGAGCAGCCACTGCTCGTCGACGAGGCTGCCGGCTTCGACGTCGCCGCCGCACACGGCTTCGGCGATGCGGCTCGCGATCAGGTAGTCGTGATCGCTGATGAAGCGGCCATCACGCATGTTGACGAGCGATGCCTTGATCGTCGCGATCGCCGAGCGGCCCGCCACCGGCACGTCCTTCGCGCGCAGCGGTGTGCGATAGCCGACGTCGGCCAGCGCACGGGCTTCCTTCTTCGCGGTGTCGAGCAGTTCGAACACGTTGAAGACGATCGTGTCGGACGGCTTCAGGTAGCCCATCGCGCGCGCATCGTGCGCCGACGACGACACCTTCGCCATCGCCGCGTTCTCGAACGACTTCGTGACGAACTTCAGGATGTCGGTGGTCGCGTTCGCGGCCGTTGCCGCCTCCGCCGCGCGCAGCGCCGCTTCCTTCAGGCCGCCGCCCGCCGGCACGAGGCCGACGCCCACTTCGACGAGACCGATGTAGCTCTCGACGTGCACGACGCGCTTCGCGCTGTGCAGCATCAGCTCGCAACCGCCGCCGAGCGCGATGCCCGACACGGCCGCGACGACCGGCACGTTCGCGTACTTCACGCGCAGCATGCCTTCCTGGAACTTCTTCACGAACGGCTCGATGCCCTTCGCGCCGCCCATCATGAACGCGGGCATCGCCTCCTCGAGGTTCGCGCCGGCCGAGAACGGGCCGCCCGGCGTGCCGAGCTTCAGCGACGTCGGCTGCCAGATCACCACGCCCTTGTAATCCTTCTCCGCGAGTTCGATCGCCTGCACGAGGCCGTCGATCACGCTCGGCCCGATCGTGTTCATCTTCGACTTGAACGACACGATCACGACGTCGTCCTCGCCCGCGCGATCATCGACCCACGCACGCACCGCGTCGGTTTCGAACAGCGTCTTGCCGTACGTCTTTGGATCGGCTCCCGTTTCGCCGATCAGCGGCGCGCGGAACACCTGCCGGCCGTAGACGGCCAGGTCGGAGCGCGGCACGAAGCGCTTCGACGCCGGCGCCCACGAGCCTTCGGCCGTGTGCACGCCGCCCTGCTCGGCGACCGGACCCTCGAGCACCCACGACGGCAGCGGCACGTTCGCGAGCGCCTTGCCGGCAGCGATGTCTTCCTGCACCCACTCGGCGACCTGCTTCCAGCCGGCGGCCTGCCAGCCTTCGAACGGGCCTTCGTTCCAGCCGAAGCCCCAGCGGATCGCGAGGTCGACGTCGCGCGCGTTGTCGGCGATCGACTCGAGATGCACGCCGATGTAGTGGAACACGTCACGGAAGATCGACCACAGGAACTGCGCGTGCGGATGATCCGTCTCGCGCAGCAGCTTCAGGCGTTCCGCCGGCGGACGCTTCAGGATGCGGCCGACCGTTTCGTCCGCCTTCGCGCCGGAATCGACGTAGCTGCCCGTCTTCGCGTCGAGCACCTTGATCGCCTTGCCTTCCTTCTTGTAGAAGCCGCCGCCCGTCTTCTGGCCGAGCGCGCCCTGCTTCACCAGTTCGGCGAGCACGGCAGGCGTCTGGTAGACCGGGAAGAACGGATCGTCGGCGAGGTTGTCCTGCATCGTCTTGATCACGTGCGCCATCGTGTCGAGGCCGACCACGTCCGCGGTGCGGAACGTCGCCGACTTCGCGCGGCCGAGGCGGCTGCCCGTCAGATCGTCGACTTCGTCGAAGCGCAGGCCGAACTTCGCGGCCTCGGTGATCACCGCGAGGATCGAGAAGATGCCGACGCGGTTCGCGATGAAGTTCGGCGTGTCCTTCGCGCGCACGACGCCCTTGCCGACGATGCTCGTCAGGAACGTTTCGAGCTGGTCGAGGATGTCGGCACGCGTATGCGCGGTCGGGATCAGCTCGACGAGGTGCATGTAGCGCGGCGGGTTGAAGAAGTGCACGCCGCAGAAGCGCGACTTCAGCTCGTCCGAGAAACCTTCGGACAGCTTCGTGATCGACAGGCCCGACGTGTTGGTCGCGAAGATCGCATTCGGTGCGATGTGCGGCGCGACCTTCTTGTACAGGTCGTGCTTCCAGTCCATCCGCTCGGCGATCGCTTCGATCACGACATCGCACTCGGCGAGCTTCGCGATGTCGTCCTCGTAGTTCGCGGCTTCGAGGTATTTCGCGTCGTCCTTCACGCCAAACGGCGCGGGCGACAGCTTCTTCAGGTTCTCGATCGCCTTCAGCGCGATCGCGTTCTTCGGGCCTTCCTTGGCCGGCAGGTCGAACAGCAGCACCGGCACGCGCGCGTTGACGAGGTGGGCGGCGATCTGCGCGCCCATCACGCCGGCGCCCAGCACGGCGACCTTGCGAATCAGGAAATTGCTCACGGGATGTCTCCGGATAGTGTCGTGCAGCGCGGGTTGTGAGGGCTGCACGGCGAAGTGAGTACCAGGAACCGTTGCGTCCGGGCGGCGCGCGGCGCGCACCGCCCGACCTCGCGTCAGAACAGCGATTCGTCGACTTCCATCAGCGTCTTCGAACCGGCGCGCGCGGCGCGGATCGTCGCTGCCGTCTCGGGCAGCAGGCGCGCGAAATAGAAGCGGGCCGTCGCGAGCTTCGACTTGTAGAACGGATCTCCCGACGCTTCGTTGTCGAGAGCGATGCGCGCCATGCGCGCCCAGAAGTACGAGAACACCAGATGGCCGACGGTGCGCAGGTACGGCACGGCGGCGGCGCCGACTTCGTCCGGGTTCTGCATCGCCTTCATGCCGATTTCCATCGTCAGCTTCTGCACCTTGTCGCCGATGTCGGCGAGCGGGTTGATGAACTCGGCCATTTCCGGCTTCACGCCTTCGGCTTCCGCGAATTCGGTGACGAGCTTGCCGAACTTCTTCAGCTTCGCGCCCATGTCGCCGAGCACCTTGCGGCCCAGCAGGTCGAGCGACTGGATCGAGTTCGTGCCTTCGTAGATCATGTTGATCCGCGCGTCGCGCACGTACTGCTCCATGCCCCACTCGGAGATGAAGCCGTGGCCGCCGTAGATCTGCATCGCGTGGTTGGTCGACTCGAACGCGTTGTCGGTCAGGAACGCCTTGATGATCGGCGTGAGCAGCGCGACGAGGTCGGCCGCTTCCTTGCGCACCGCTTCGTCACCGTGCGACAGTTCCTTGTCGATCTGCAGCGCGGACCAGTACGTGAAGGCGCGCGCGCCTTCCGCGTAGGCCTTCTGCGTGAGCAGCATGCGGCGCACGTCCGGGTGCACGATGATCGGATCGGCCGGCTTGTCCGGCGCCTTCGGGCCCGTCAGCGAGCGCATCTGCAGGCGTTCCCTCGCGTACGTCAGCGAGTTCTGGTAGGCGACTTCCGTCAGGCCCAGGCCCTGCATGCCGACGCCGAGACGCGCGGCGTTCATCATCACGAACATCGCGTTGAGGCCCTTGTTCGGCTCGCCGACCATCCAGCCCTTCGCGTTGTCGAGGTTCATCACGCACGTCGAGTTGCCGTGGATGCCCATCTTGTGCTCGATCGAGCCGCACTTGATGCCGTTGCGCTCCCCCGGCTCGCCCGCGGCGTCCGGAACGAACTTCGGCACGATGAACAGCGAGATCCCCTTGGTGCCTTGCGGCGCGTCCGGCAGGCGCGCGAGCACGAGGTGGACAATGTTCTTCGACATGTCGTGCTCGCCGCTCGAGATGAAGATCTTCGTGCCGCTGATCGAGTACGAGCCGTCGCCGTTCGGCTCGGCCTTGGTGCGCAGGATGCCGAGGTCGGTGCCGCAGTGCGGCTCGGTCAGGCACATCGTGCCCGTCCATTCGCCCGACACGAGCTTCGGCAGATATTGCTGCTGCAGTTCCGGCGCGCCGTGCGCGTGCAGGCATTCGTAGGCGCCGTGCGACAGGCCCGGATACATCGTCCAAGCCTGGTTCGCCGAGTTCAGCATTTCGTAGAGCGCGTTGTTCACGAACGCGGGCAGGCCCTGGCCGCCGTAGTCCGGATCGCAGCCGAGCGCCGGCCAGCCGGCCTCGACGTACTGCCGATACGCTTCCTTGAAGCCGGTCGGGGTCTTCACGACGCCGTCGCCTTCATACGTGCAGCCTTCGCGGTCGCCGACCTGGTTCAGCGGGAACAGTACCTCGGAGCAGAACTTGCCCGCCTCCTCGAGAACCTGGTTGATCGTGTCGGCGTCGAGGTCCGCATGCCGCGGCATTTGCTTGACCTCGGCTTCGACGTTCAGAAGCTCGTGCAACACGAATTGCATGTCGCGCAGCGGCGCGGCGTACTGTCCCATGACTCTCTCCAAAGGTGGGCAAAACGGCTCGAGCTCCTGGCGGGCGGGTCACGCGCCGCTAACGGCTCTCGCTCTGATACGAAACGATCGTCTTTTCCAGCGCGGCCCACGTGAGGCGCACGGCATCCGGCGAATGCAGGAAGCGTGCGTCGTGATGCAGGCCGAGCGTGAAGCTGTACAACTCGAAGAGCATCAGGTCCGGATCGGTATCCGCACGCAGATGGCCTTCTTCCTTCGCCTGCGAAATGGCACGCAGCATCGCGGCACGCCAGGCCGTCACGCTTGCGATCAACTGCTCGCGCACGGGGCTGTCAGGCCGGTCGTCGTACTCGACGGCTCCGCTGATGTAGATGCATCCGGTCGTCACCTCCTGGATGCGCTTCTCCGTCCAGCGAGCCAGCATCGCCCGAAGGCGCGGCAAGCCTCGCGGCTCGCGCAGGCTCGGAAAGAACACCTCGTTTTCGAAACGATGGTGATATTCGCGGACGACCTCGACCTGGAGGTCTTCCCGCGATCCGAAGTGCGCGAACACACCGCTCTTGCTCATCTGCATGCGCTCGGCCAGCAGGCCGATCGTCAGCCCCTCCAGCCCGTCACGGCTGGCGAGGTCCAAAGCAGCTTCGAGTATCGCGGCACGCGTCTGTTCGCCTTTTCGCATAGCTTTTTCTTAACCGTTCGGGGTTCGAATAAAATCGAACGGCCGTACTATTATTGAGTGCGGCCGCTCGCGAAACAAGGAAATTATTAGAAACCGGTGTCTAACCGAGCCGCTATTTTGCGCGATTCCGGCGGGGCCGGAGCGGCTTTTCCGCACGAACGTGCGGACAGATTTTTGAAGCGGATGCTTAGTCGTAACCGCCGACCGTCAACGCCTTCATCACGACGCGGTACGTGTTGTACGCGAGCCAGTTCAGCATACGCTCGATGCGCGGCCGCGCGGCGTACCGGGCGGCGTCGATTTCGCGGCCTTCGGAGAACGCGATCGTGATCGCGTCGCGCAGCTCGTTGGTGAGCGCATCGTAGCGCACCAGCACGACATTGGCTTCATTGTTGAGCATCAGGCTCAGCGCGTCCAGATTCGACGAACCGACCGTCGCCCAGTTGTCGTCGATCACCGCGACCTTGCCGTGCAGGATCGTCTTGTCGTATTCCGCCACGCGCACGCCCGCGCGCAGCAGTGCGTGATACAGGAACGGCACGGCCGTATCGAGCGCGGTGAACTCCTTGCGGCCGATCAGGATCCGCACGTCGACGCCACGCCGCGCGGCGCCCGTCAACGCACGGCGCAGCTTGCGGCCCGGCATGAAATACGGGTTCGCGACCAGGATCCGTTGACGCGCCTGGCCGATCGCGGCGAGATACGCCTTCTCGATCGCGCGGCGGTTCACGACGTTGTCGCGCGCGACGAACGCGACGCTCGGCTCGGTGACGACCCGCAGCGCCCCGGCCTTGATCCATCGGTGGCTGCGCATCCAGCGCCGGAACATGTCCGGGAACGCTTCGCCGCCGTGCAGCCCGGCCGCATATTGCGCGTACGGCTTGTGGCCGAACTGGATGCGGTGCCACTGCAACTCGAACGCGGCGCGCACGTCCGACACCGCCGGCCCGGCCATCTCGACTGCGAAATCCCAGCGCGGATACGGCAGCGTCGCGCTGCCCTGCGTGAAGTCGTCGACGATGTTGATGCCGCCGCAGTACGCGACCGCCTGATCGATCACTGCGAGCTTGCGGTGCGTGCGCGAGAAGCCGAAGCGGCCGAACAGGAAGCGGTTGTAGATGCAGTGCTCGACGCCGGCGTCGGACCACGTGTCGAACAGCGGCAGGCGCGCGGTGCCGACGCCGTCGGTAATCACGCGCACGCGCACGCCGCGCTGCGCGGCGCGGATCAGCGCATCCGACACCGGGCGGCCGGCCGCATCGTCGCAGAAGATGTAGGTTTCGAGCATCACCTGCTCGCGCGCCGCATCGATCCGCTCGATCAGCGCGTGGAAGAATTCGCCGCCGGTCGTGCACAGCCGCACCGTGTTGCCGGCGGTGAACGCGAGCCGCGACGCGGAGCCGCGTTCCTGCAGGAACATCTGCCGCAATTGCGCGAAGCGCTTGCGGGTTTCCGAATTCATGCGGACGAGCCGTGCGGCGCCCGCGCGAGCGACACGCGCACCGGCAGTTGCAGGATCGCCTCGGCGTTCGACGGCGAGTAGCAGCGCGCGGCCGCTTCGCGGTACGGCAGCCACGCATGGTCGACATGCTCGCGCGGCGACAGCGTCACGTCGACGCGGTGCGGCACGCACAGGCCGAACCAGTGCTCGACGTTGCGCGTGACGCCCGGCCCGTAGCGATGCAGGTATTGCGGATAGATCGTGTATTCGATCCGGTGGTGCCAGTCGATCAGCGCGGTGGCCGGCACGTCGTGCGTACCGACCAGGATGCCGGTTTCCTCGGCGACTTCGCGCGCGGCCGTGAGCGCGAGCGGCTCGTCGAGCGTGTCCTTCGATCCGGTCACCGATTGCCAGAAATCGGGCTGGTCGGCACGCTTGATCACCAGCACGTCGAGTTCGGGCGTGTAGATCACGACGAGAACGGATTCGGGAATTTTCGGCGGCTTCGTCATCTTTGTTTCATGCGGCACAGGGCCGTGCGCCGGGCCTGTGCCCGAACGTGCGGCAAGTGCTGCGACTGTACCGCAAAAAACGAAACAGGCGCATCGCGGCGCCTGTTTCGTTGGGGTGTCGCGCGCGCGTCGCCGCGCGCACGACCTGCGACAGGCGTTACGCCTTCGGCTGTTCCGGCTGACGCAGACGGATGTGCAGTTCGCGCAGCTGACGCTCGTCGACCGGGCTCGGCGCCTGCGTGAGCAGGTCCTGCGCACGCTGCGTCTTCGGGAACGCGATCACGTCGCGGATCGAGTCGGCACCGGCCATCATCGTGACGATGCGGTCGAGACCGAACGCGATACCGCCGTGCGGCGGCGCGCCGTACTGCAGCGCGTCCAGCAGGAAGCCGAACTTCAGCTGCGCTTCTTCCGCACCGATCTTCAGCGCGCGGAACACCTTGCTCTGCACTTCCTCGCGGTGGATACGCACCGAGCCGCCGCCGATTTCCCAGCCGTTCAGCACCATGTCGTACGCCTTCGCGAGGCAGCGGCCCGGATCGGTCTCGAGGTATTCGAGATGCTCGTCCTTCGGGCTCGTGAACGGGTGGTGCGCCGCGACGTAGCGCGCGTCTTCGTCGTCGTATTCGAACATCGGGAAATCGACGACCCACAGCGGCTTCCAGCCGGCCTGGACGAGGCCGTTCGCCTTGCCGAATTCCGAATGGCCGATCTTCAGGCGCAGCGCGCCGAGGCTGTCGTTGACGACCTTCGCGCGGTCGGCCGCGAAGAAGATGATGTCGCCGTCTTCAGCACCGGTGCGCTCGAGGATCGCCGCGATCGACGCGTCGTGCAGGTTCTTGACGATCGGGCTCTGCAGGCCGTCGCGGCCCTTCGCCTTCTCGTTGACCTTGATCCACGCGAGGCCCTTCGCGCCGTAGATGCGCACGAATTCCGTGTAGCCGTCGATGTCGCCGCGCGACAGCTCGCCGCCCTTCGGCACGCGCAGCGCCGCGACACGGCCATCCTTCGCATTGGCCGGCGTGCTGAACACCTTGAAGTCGACGTCCTTCATCGCGTCGGTCAGCTCGGTGAATTCGAGCTGCACGCGCAGGTCCGGCTTGTCCGAACCGAAACGCGCCATCGCTTCCGAGTACGGCATCACCGGGAATGTCGCGTCGAGTTCGACGTCGATCGTCGTCTTGAAGATGTGACGGATCATGTCCTCGAACAGGTCGCGGATTTCCTGCTCGCCGAGGAACGACGTCTCGCAGTCGATCTGCGTGAATTCCGGCTGGCGGTCGGCGCGCAAGTCCTCATCGCGGAAGCACTTGGTGATCTGGTAGTAACGGTCGAAGTTCGCGACCATCAGCAGCTGCTTGAACAGCTGCGGCGATTGCGGCAGCGCGAAGAACTGGCCCGCGTTCACGCGCGACGGCACGAGGTAGTCGCGCGCGCCTTCCGGCGTGCTCTTCGTCAGCATCGGCGTTTCGATGTCGATGAAGCCCTGCTCGTCGAGGTACTTGCGCGCTTCGATCGCGACGCGGTAGCGCAGACGCAGGTTGTGCTGCATCTGCGGACGGCGCAGGTCGAGCACGCGGTGCGTGAGGCGCGTCGTTTCCGACAGGTTGTCGTCGTCGAGCTGGAACGGCGGCGTGACCGACGCATTCACCACGTTCAGTTCATGACACAGCACTTCGATCTTGCCGCTCTTCAGGCCGGCGTTGACCGTGCCTTCCGGACGGTTGCGCACGAGACCCTTGATCTGCACGCAGAACTCGTTGCGCACGCCTTCGGCGGTCGCGAACATTTCCGCGCGATCCGGGTCGCACACCACCTGCACGAGGCCTTCACGATCGCGCAGGTCGATGAAGATCACACCGCCGTGATCGCGGCGACGCTGCACCCAGCCGCACAGCGACACGGTTTGGCCCAGCAGGTGTTCGGTCACGAGACCGCAGTATTCAGTACGCATCGACATGATGTTTGCTTTCGTTCGGTTTGATCAACGGGTGCCGCAACGCGCGGCCCGGGCGATGATTCTTTACTTACAGCGGCGGCTCGACGGGGCGGCGGGCGGGCACCGGAGCCGGCGCCGAAGGCGCCACGACGCCCATCGAGACGATGTACTTGAGCGCGGCATCGACCGACATGTCGAGTTCGATGACTTCGCTCTTGGGCAGCATCAGGAAGAAGCCCGACGTCGGGTTCGGTGTCGTGGGCACGTACACGCTCACGTACTCTTCCGTCAGATGGTTGACCACGTCGCCGCCGGGCGCGCCGGTCAGAAACGCGATCGTATACGAGCCGCGACGCGGATATTCGATCAGCAGCGCCTTGCGGAACGCGTTGCCGCTGCTCGACAGCAGCGTGTCCGACACCTGCTTGACGCTCGTGTAGATCGGCCCGACGACCGGGATGTGACGCACGACCGCGTTCCACCACGTGACGAGCTTCTGGCCGATGAAGTTCTGCGTGGCCAGCCCGACGACGAAGATGAACGCGAGCGTCAGCACCGCGCCGAGCCCCGGCAGGCGGAAGCCGAGCATCCGCTCCGGCTGCCACGATTCGGGCAGCAGCAGCAGTGTCTGGTCCATCGTGCCGATGATGAGACCGAGCACCCACAGCGTGATCGCGAGCGGGACGAGAACCAGCAGGCCGGTCAGAAACACCGTTTTCAGGGTCGTCTTTTTCATCATCTGCCGTCAATGAACCGCGCCGGAGGCGCGGTGTGGACGCGGCCCGGACGGGCCGCGACTGTCAACTGCCGGCGGCGGGCGCCGCAGCCGGGGCGGGCGCGGCGCTCGTCGTCGCACTTTCGGAACTCGTGGCGGCTGCCGCCGGCGCCGCGGCGGCAGGTGCCGCGGCCCCCGCGTCGCCCGTCGTCGCCGCCGGCGCGCTGGTGCCGCCCGAGCCACCGCGGAAATCGGTGACATACCAGCCGGAACCCTTCAACTGGAAGCCGGCGGCGGTGACCTGCTTGCGAAAAGCATCCTTCCCGCATTCGGGGCATTGCGACAGCGGCGCATCGCTCATCTTCTGGAGCATGTCCTTCGCGAAACCGCACGCTTCGCATCGATAGGCGTAGATCGGCATGATATTTTTCCCGCGGAAACTGGAAACGGCTTGCAAAACCTTGAATTATATCCGAAACCCCGGCGCGCTCCGGCAATGGCCGCGACACCCCGGGCTTCAGCGACGGCGCCACGTGAGCCAGCGCTCGTGCCCTTCGAACACGGCCAGCGAATCGGTCACGGGCAGATCCTCGATCAACTCGAAGTGCGGCGCGAGCAGCGCATCGAGTTCCGCGCGCTCGATGCCGAACGGCGGGCCCTTCGGTTTCTTCGTCACGAAGAAATAACCGGCCAGCAACGCGCCGGCGGGCAGCAGCTCGGCCATCCGCGTCGCATAGCCGGCGCGCAGGCTCGGCGGCAGCGCGCACAGGAACGCGCGCTCGTACGCCCATTGCACGTCGAACGGCGGCCGGTACACGAAAAAATCGGCCTGCTCGACGACGTCCGCATGCGCGCCGAGCTGCGCCTTCGCGGCCGCCACCGCCTGCGCGGCGAAATCGATCGCGCGCACGGGCCAGCCGGCCTGCGCGAGCCAGCCGGCCTCCTGCGCACTGCCGCAGCCGGGAATCAGCACCGCGCACGGCCCGAGCCGCTGCGCAAACGCACGAAAGCCGACCGGCACGCCACCGAATTCCCACGGCGTCACGCCGCGCGCGAAACGCTCGTCCCAGAACGATGCGCTGCCAGGGTCGCGCGTCGCGAAATCGGCGGCGCCCGGCGCGGGCGGTTGCTTCGGCTCGGACATCGCGCGGCTCCTTTCGGTCACGCGCCGTACGCGAGCGCGAGCAGCACGCGCGCGACGAGCGCCCCGACGCCGACGGCAAGACCGAAGATCAGCAATGCCTGCAGCAACCGGTTGGTCCGTTTCTGCTCGACGAGGACCTGACGCATCAGGTCCTCGCTCGCCGCACGCGGCGCATCGTGGCGCGCCGCCATCGCGTGGTGGATCAGGCGCGGCAGTTGCGGCAGCGTCTTGCTCCACTGCGGCGCCTCGACCTTGAAGCGCTCGTACCAGCCGCGCAGGCCGATCTGCTCGGTCATCCAGCGCTCGAGATACGGCTTCGCGGTCTTCCACAGGTCGAGTTCGGGGTCGAGCGAGCGGCCGAGCCCCTCGACGTTCAGCATCGTCTTCTGCAGCAGCACGAGCTGCGGCTGGATCTCGACATTGAAGCGACGCGACGTCGAGAACAGGCGCATCAGCACCTGGCCGAGCGAGATGTCCTTCAGCGCGCGGTCGAAATACGGCTCGCACACCGCGCGGATCGCGCTTTCGAGTTCCTCCACGCGCGTCTCGGGCGGCACCCAGCCCGATTCGAGGTGCAGCGTCGCGACACGGTGGTAATCGCGCTTGAAGAATGCGAGGAAGTTCTGCGCGAGGTAGTTCTTGTCGAAATCCGACAACGCGCCGACGATCCCGAAATCGAGCGCGACATAGCGGCCGAAGGTTTTCGGGTCGAGACTCACCTGAATGTTACCCGGATGCATGTCCGCATGGAAGAAACCGTCGCGGAACACCTGCGTGAAGAAGATCTCGACACCTTCGCGCGCGAGCTTCTTGATGTCGACCCCCGCGGTGCGCAGCGTCTCGACCTGGCTGATCGGCACGCCGGTCATGCGCTCCATCACGAGCACCTGCGACGTCGAGAAATCCCAGAACATCTCGGGCACGAGCAGCAGGTCGAGGCCCGCGAAGTTGCGGCGCAGCTGGCTGCCGTTCGCGGCCTCGCGCATCAGGTCGAGCTCGTCGTGCAGGTACTTGTCGAATTCGGCGACGACTTCGCGCGGCTTCAGGCGCCGGCCGTCGGCCCACATGCGCTCGGTCCACGTCGCGATGTCGCGCATCAGCGCGAGGTCGGAATCGATAACCGGCAGCATGTTCGGGCGCAGCACCTTGACCGCGACGGCCTTGCCCGCGTGCACGCCCTGCTTCAACTTCGCGAAATGCACCTGCGCGATCGACGCGCTCGCGATCGGCTCGCGCTCGAATTCGTCGAACAGCTCGTCGACCGGCGCGCCGAGCGACTTCTCGATGATCGCTATCGCGACAGCCGAATCGAACGGTGGCACCTGGTCCTGCAGCTTCGCGAGTTCGTTCGCGAAATCGACCGACAGGAGATCGCGGCGCGTCGACAGCACCTGGCCGAACTTCACGAAGATCGGGCCGAGGCTCTCGAGCGCGTGACGCAGCCGCACGGCCGGCGGATCGGAATAGCGGCGGCCGATCGTCGTGATCCGCAGCAGCAGCTTCACGCGCCGGTCGTCGATCCGGGACAGCATCACCTCGTCGAGGCCGAAGCGGATGACGGTGTAGACAATCTTGATGAAACGGAAAATGCGCATGCCCTGCGGCCCTCAGTGCGCGCCGCGCGGGCCGGAACCCGTGCGCGCGCCGATTTTTTGTTCGAGTCGCTCGATCCGTTTTTCGACCCGCGCGAGCGCATCGCGCGCACGCGCCAGTTCGGCGTCGAAGCCGCCGAGCACCGTGCGCCGAACGACTTGCGGGTTCTCGTCGAGCCAGTACTCGGCGACGGAATCGAGCACGTTGCGGCCGGTGCGGCGCGCGCGCGCGCCGGCGTCGCGCACGACCGTCGCGATCCGGTACGCCGCTGCGTCGCCGACCAGCTTCGCGAGATCTTCTTCAGGTTCCCAGCGCAGGTGCTCGGCCAGCTTCGCGATCTGCGTGGCGAACTCCGCGTCGCCCTCGATCTTCACGTGCTTCATCACGGCGGGCTGGCCGCCCTGCAGGAACGCGGCGACCGTGTCGCCCGCGAGCGCGATCGACACGTCGACGTGTTGCGCATCGTGCGCGTCCACCGCGGACAGATAGCCGTCGGGCTGCACGAGCAGCGTGAGCGTGACGGGCGGCACGTCGAGCCGGGCGGTCTTGCCCGCGTAGGGGATCAAGCGGTCGCGCGCCCACGATTCGCGCGCGAGCAGGTGATTGACAGCAGCAGCAAAAGGCTTGGCGGCAAAGGTCATCGGGCTGGGAAAGAAAAACCCGCGCAGGCCGGGCGCCTACGCGGGTTTCTATTGTAACGTCGGATCGTCGGCGGACCGCGGCCAACCGCACAGCCGGGCGGCAAGCGGTCGCACTGCGGCGATCGTCGCCCGGGCAGCCGGCAAGCCGGCCGCCGGTCACGCTCAGTGCGTGTTGATTTGCTGGATACCCGCGAGCAGCCAGCCCTGGCTGCCCGACTTCGACAGGTTCCACACCTCGTCGAGCGGCGCGGCCGGCGCATTCGCCGACTCGCGGATCAGCCCGTGGAAGCGCACGCTCGCCGACTGCTCGATGCCGCGATCCTCGATCGCGACCAGCTCCGCGTCGAGCTGCACGACATCGGTCTGGTTCGCGTCGTTGCCGCGCGAATCGAGATCGATCTTGATCTCGGCGAACATTTCCGGCGTCGTGAACTCGCGGATGTCGGCCAGGTTGCCCTGGTCCCATGCCGCCTGCAGGCGCACGAAGTAGACCTTCGCGCTACGCAGGAACGCTTCGGTGTCGAAGCCGGCCGGCACCTGCAGCGGTGCGGCCGCCATCGCGCCCGCCGCACCGGCAGCCGCCGCGCCGCCGCCGAACACGCCTTGCGCTTCGTTCGCATAGCTGCTGCCGCTGCCCGCGTAGTTGTTGCCGGTGCTGCCCTGCTGGAACGACGGGCTTTGCGAGTAGCCGCCCGACGACGATGCCGAGCCGCCGACCGAATACGCCGGCTCCTGCGAACGGCGGCGGTTCATGAACTTGCGGACCAGCCAGATGCCGATCATCGCGAGCAGTGCGATCACGATGACGTTCGCCATCATGCTCGCGAACGCGCCGCCCAGGCCGAAGTGCGACAGCAGCGCCGCGATGCCGAGCCCGGCCGCGAGACCGGCGATCGGCCCGAGCCAGCGCGAGCGGTTCGGCTGCGCGGCCGGTGCCGGTGCGGCCGGGTTCGCGCGCTGCGCCTGCGCCGGTGCGGCCTGCTGCATCGGCTGCTGCGCGGGCGGCGTGGCCTGGCGCTGCGTGACGGTGGAATTCTGACGGCCGATGCTGCGCCCGCCGCCCATGCGCTTGGCTTCGGCGTCGAGCGATGCGAACGTGCCGGCCGTGAGCAGGCCGACCATCAGCAGCGTGCCGGCCCGTCGAGCCCACGGCTTCGACGGCTTGCTACGGTTAAACAACGAACGCGATTCGGACATCAGCTTCTCCAGATGTAAGGCGAATGTATGGGAAGAACCCCTTAGTACTTGGTTCCTAGGTGTAAAGCTACCACGCCACCTGACAAATTGTAATATTTGACGGCATCGAGGCCCGCTTGTTCCATCATCGTCTTGAGCGTGTCCTGATCGGGGTGCATCCGGATAGACTCAGCAAGATACCGGTAACTTTCAGCATCTTTCGCGAACTTGTCGCCAAGCCACGGTAATACTTTGAAAGAATACAGATCGTACGCTTTTTTCAGCGGATCCCACACTTTCGAGAATTCCAGCACCATCACGCGGCCGCCGGGCTTCGTCACGCGGCGCATCTCGGCGAGCGCGGCGTCCTTGTGCGTCATGTTGCGCAGCCCGAACGCGACCGTGACGACGTCGAAGTAGTTGTCAGGAAAGGGAGTTTTCTCCGCGTCGCACAGCAGCGACGGCGTCACGATGCCCTTGTCGAGCAGCCGGTCGCGGCCGACACGCAGCATCGATTCGTTGATGTCGGTGTGCCAGACTTCGCCAGTCGGCCCGGCCGCCTTCGCGAACGACTTGGTCAGGTCGCCCGTGCCGGCCGCGATGTCGAGCACCTTGAAGCCGGGGCGCACGTTCGCCTGCGCGATCGTGAACGCCTTCCACGCGCGGTGCATGCCGGCCGACATCAGGTCGTTCATCAGATCGTAGTTGCTCGCGACCGAATGGAACACGCCTGCCACTTTCTTCGCTTTTTCGGTTTCCTCGACGCTTTCGAAGCCGAAGTGGGTTTTACTCATCGCGTTGATCCTCAGTAAATGGCAAGACGGCGCCGAGCGGGCGCCGTCGCTTTCAGTGGCAGTGGCCGTGCGGCGCGGGTGCCGCCTGCATCGGCGCGTCGCGCTCGACGCCCGCCGCCTTCAGTTTGTCGAAATAGTCGCGCCACAGCGTGTCCTGCTGCGTCGCCAGTTCGTACAGCAGATCCCACGAGTAGATGCCGGTCGAATGGCCGTCGGAGAACGTCGGCTGCAACGCATAGTTGCCCACGCCCTCGAGCGCGGTGATCGTCACCTCGCGCTTGCCGGTCTGCAGCGTCTCCTGGCCGGGCCCGTGGCCGCGCACCTCGGCCGACGGCGAATAGACGCGCATCAGCTCGAACGGAATCCGGAAGTTCTCCCCGTTCGGGTACTGCAATTCGAGCACGCGCGACACCGCGTGCACGACGACGCCGGACGGAATCGGCGTCGTGGAAGTCAAACCGCTCATGGCTGCCTCGAATCGGTCGTTCGTTGAATTTCCTCGCGCACCGCATTGTGCAGCAGCGAGGCCTGCGCCGCGCGCGAGCGCAGCAGCGCCTCGGACACGCTGCGCTGGCGCGGCGCCCACACGGGCTGCGGGAAATGGGCGTCGTTCGAGAAGCGCGGGATCACGTGCCAGTGCACGTGCGGCACCATGTTGCCGAGGCTCGCGAGATTCACCTTGTTCGGCTGCATCACGCGGCGCACGGCGCGCTCCACCGCATACACGATGCGCATCAGATGTGCCCGCTCGGGCCCGCCGAGATCGGAGAACTCGGCCACGTGCGCGCCCCAGATCACCCGGCAGAAGCCCGGGTAGTCGTGCTCGCCCGCCGCGAGGACGACGCGCAGCATGTCGTCCTGCCAGAGCACCTCGCCGCCGTCTTCACGGCAAAACACGCATTCCATCGTCGCTCCCATGTGGACGGGCGCGGGCGCTCGTGCGCCGGCGCCCGCTCATCCCAAGCCCGGCCGGGCGGCCGTCATGCCCGCATTAGACCAGCACGCGCTCGATCCCGCCATTGTTCGCGTGGGCGACATAGTCGGCCATCCAGTTCTCGCCGAGCACCTGGCGCGCGATTTCGACCACGATGTAGTCGGCCTCGATATTCGCGTCCTCGTTGTAGCGCGACAGGCCCTGCAGGCACGACGGGCAGCTCGTCAGGATCTTCACGTCCGGGCCGTTCGCGGCCGCGGCCGGCGCCGGCGCGTTGCCGGCCACGACCGGGATGCTGCGCAGCTTCGCGGCACCCTTGCGGATTTCCTCTTCCTTGCGGAAGCGGACCTGCGTGGAGATGTCCGGACGCGTGACCGCGAGCGTGCCCGATTCGCCGCAGCAGCGATCGTTCTTCTCGATCTTGTAGCCGTCCTTCTCCGCGCCCATCAGCTCGTTGACGAGCTTGACCGGATCCATCGTCTTGATCGGCGTGTGGCACGGGTCGTGATACATGTAGCGCGTGCCCGTCACGCCGTCGAGCTTCATCCCCTTCTCGAGCAGGAACTCGTGGATGTCGATGATCCGGCAGCCCGGGAAGATCTTGTCGAATTCGTAGCCTGCAAGCTGGTCGTAGCAAGTGCCGCACGACACGACCACCGTCTTGATGTCGAGGTAGTTCAGCGTGTTGGCGACCCGATGGAACAGCACGCGGTTGTCGGTGACGATCTTCTCGGCCTTGTCGTACTGGCCCGAGCCGCGCTGCGGATAACCGCAGCACAGATAGCCCGGCGGCAGCACCGTCTGCACGCCCGCTTCCCAGAGCATCGCCTGCGTCGCGAGGCCGACCTGCGAGAACAGGCGCTCGGAGCCGCAGCCCGGGAAGTAGAACACCGCTTCCGAATCGACCGTCGTCGACTTCGGGTTGCGGATGATCGGCACGATCTTGTTGTCCTCGATGTCGAGCAGCGCGCGCGCCGTCTTCTTCGGCAGGTTGCCCGGCATCTTCTTGTTGACGAAGTGGACCACCTGCTCGACCACCGGCGGCTTGCCGACCGTCGCCGGCGGGTGCTGCGTCTGCTTCGTCACGACCTTCTTCAGCATGTCGTTCGCGAAGCGCTGCACCTTGTAGCCGACGCCCATCATCGCGCCGCGCGCGATGTTGATCGTCTGCGGATTGGTCGCGTTCAGGAAGAACATGCCCGCCGCATTGCCGGCGTTGAATTTCTTCTTGCCCATCTTGCGCAACAGGTTGCGCATGTTCATCGTGACGTCGCCGAAGTCGATCTTCACCGGACACGGCGTCGCGCACTTGTGGCACACCGTGCAGTGGTCGGCCACGTCGTTGAACTCGTCCCAGTGCTTGATCGACACGCCGCGGCGCGTCTGTTCCTCATACAGGAACGCCTCGACCAGCAGCGACGTCGCGAGGATCTTGTTGCGCGGGCTGTACAGCAGGTTCGCGCGCGGCACGTGGGTCGCGCACACCGGTTTGCACTTGCCGCAGCGCAGGCAGTCCTTCACCGAATCGGCGATCGCGCCGATGTCGGACTGCTGCATGATCAGCGACTCGTAGCCCATCAGCCCGAAGCTCGGCGTATACGCGTTGCGCAGGTCGGCGCCGTCGAGCAGCTTGCCCTTGTTGAAGCGGCCGTGCGGGTCGACGCGCTGCTTGTACGCGCGGAATTCGGCGATCTCGTCGTCGGTCAGGAACTCGAGCTTCGTGATGCCGATCCCGTGCTCGCCGGAGATTACGCCGTCGAGCGAGCGCGCGAGCGTCATGATGCGTGCGACCGACGCGTGCGCGTCCTGCAGCATCTCGTAGTTGTCGGAGTTGACCGGGATGTTGGTGTGGACGTTGCCGTCGCCCGCGTGCATGTGCAGCGCGACGAACACGCGGCCGCGCAGCACGCGCTTGTGGATCGCCTGCGCTTCGTCGAGGATCTGCTTGAACGCGCCGCCGTTGAAGATCGCGCGCAGCTCCGCGCGGATCTCCTGCTTCCACGAGATGCGGACCGTGCGGTCCTGCGTGATGTGGAACACGGTCGCGCCCGGCTGGTCGTCAGCACGGTCGGCGAACTTCTCGGCAAGCGCCTCGTAGCCGAGCTGCACGAGGTAGTGCTGCGCCTCGCGCAGCGGCTGGTCGAGCCGGTCGCGCACGAATTCCCAGCGTGCACGCACGCGCTTGAGCAGCTCCAGCGCCTGCTGCACGCGATCCTCGAGCAACTCGGCGCTCGGGATCTCGTTCGCGTCGTCGGTCTTGCCGAGCGGCAGGTTGCCGCCGCGGAAGAACGCCTCGAGCGCGTCGACCAGCTGCAGCTTGTTCTTCAGCGACAGTTCGATGTTGATCCGCTCGATGCCGTCGGTGTACTCACCCATCCGGTTCAGCGGGATGACGACGTCCTCGTTGATCTTGAACGCGTTCGTGTGCTTCGCGATCGCGGCCGTGCGGCTGCGGTCGAGCCAGAAGCGCTTGCGCGCCTCCGCGCTGACCGCGACGAAGCCTTCGCCGCTCTTGCCGTTCGCCATCCGGATCACTTCGGACGTCGCTTGCGCGACCGCATCGGCGTCGTCGCCGACGATGTCGCCGATCAGCACCATCTTCGGGAATGCGTTGCGCTTGCTCTTGGTCGCGTAGCCGACCGCGCGCAGGTAGCGCTCGTCGAGGTGCTCGAGGCCCGCGAGGATCGCGCCACCCTGCTTCGACGTCTCGAACAGGTAGTCCTTGATTTCGACGATGCTCGGGATCGCCTCGCGCGCCTGGCCGAAGAATTCGAGACAGACGGTGCGCGTGTGCGCGGGCATCTTGTGCAGCACCCAGCGCGCGGACGTGATCAGCCCGTCGCAGCCTTCCTTCTGCACGCCCGGCAGGCCGGCGAGGAACTTGTCGGTCACGTCCTTGCCGAGGCCTTCCTTGCGGAACCGGCGGCCTTCGATCTCGAGCATCTCGCTCTTCAGCAGCTTCTCGCCCGGCGCATACGCGCCGTCGAACCACTTCAGCTCGAAGCGCGCGACCGCGATGTCGTGGATCTTGCCCTGGTTGTGCTCGTGGCGCGTGACTTCGAGCCAGTTGCCATCCGGGTCGACCATCCGCCACCAGGCCAGGTTGTCGAGCGCGGTGCCCCACAGCACGGCCTTCTTGCCGCCGGCGTTCATCGCGACGTTGCCGCCGATGCACGATGCGTCGAGCGAGGTCGGATCGACCGCGAACACGTAGCCGGCCGCTTCGGCCGCTTCCGTCACGCGGCGCGTGACGACGCCCGCGCCGGAGAAGATCGTCGGCACCTTGTGCGCGACGCCCGGCAGTTCGGTGAGCTCGACCGCGCCGAGCTGTTCGAGCTTCTCGGTGTTGATCACCGCGGAGAACGGCGTGAGCGGCACCGCGCCGCCCGTGTAGCCGGTGCCGCCGCCGCGCGGGATCACGGTCAGGCCGAGCTCGAAGCAGGCCTTGATCAGTGCCGCGATCTCGGCTTCGGTATCGGGGGTCAGCACGACGAACGGGTATTCGACGCGCCAGTCGGTCGCATCGGTCACGTGCGACACGCGCGACAGCCCGTCGAAGCGGATGTTGTCCTTCTGCGTGCAGCGGCCGAGCGCCTTGGTCGCGCGGCGGCGCAGGTCGGCCATCTTGTCGAATTCGTCGGCGAATTCGTCGACCGCGCGCTGCGCGGCGGCCTCGAGCATCTCGACACGTTCCGCGCGTTCGCGGCCCGCGTCGTCGTGGTGCGCGGTGAGGTCGGCGCGGCGGCGCTTGCCGATCTCGGTCAGACGGTGGTTCAGCGCCTCGATCAGGAGCGCGCGGCGCTTCGGGTTGTCGAGCAGGTCGTCCTGCAGATACGGGTTGCGGCGCACGACCCAGATGTCGCCGAGCACTTCGTACAGCATCCGGGCCGAGCGGCCCGTGCGGCGTTCTGCGCGCAGCTCGTCGAGCACCGACCACGCCTGTTCGCCGAGCAGGCGGATCACGATCTCGCGGTCGGAGAAGGACGTGTAGTTATAGGGAATCTCGCGCAGTCGGGGCGCGGGGTCGGTGGCGACGGCGGCGGCCGCGCCATGCGGATCGAAAACTTGTGGTGCGTTCATGTTCGGACGACTCGGAGGGCCGATACACCGTGCACGGGCGTCGGCAAGCGCGTAGGCGCAATCTTGGGGAAATCTGTTCTGGTGCCAGGCGCGCGACTATTTCGCATGGGGCCGGAGCGGGTCTGGACTCACCGTTCCGGGTTGGCAGGGCCTGGCGGCACTCGGAGCCATCAGCACGATCGCGCGCGGCGCGCATGCCGCTCCGCCGCAGGGCTGGCTGCGCGCGGCGTCGGCTTCAACGGGGCGATCCGAGGGTGCCTCTGCATCTTCCGATCCTTGATTCAAAACAGAATTCTAACCCATGATCGAGCCGCCCGTGACAGGCCGGACAGCTCGTGGGGCTTTCGCCGCAACCCGCACCAGACTTGGTTCGGCACCATTTCGCGGCGGCATTTGCCGTCCGTCCGGTCGGTAACCATGCGGTTAAGCCGGTCGTCAAACGGGAAAACAGGGACGCGTCGCGCGGCAAACGCGGCCGCCCGCGCGGTTGCGCCACGATGCGCCCGGCATGCCGCTTGCGTGCGGGCGGACCCTTGGCGCTATCATTGATCCTTTACCGTCTGCTTCCGCACCGCATGCGAGCGCCCATGGCATCCCACGATTACCTGAAGAAAATCCTCACCGCGCGCGTCTACGACGTCGCGCTCGAGACGGAACTCGAACCCGCCCGCAACCTGTCGGCCCGGCTGCGCAATCCCGTTTACCTGAAGCGCGAGGACAACCAACCGGTGTTCTCGTTCAAGCTGCGCGGCGCGTACAACAAGATGGCGCACATTCCGGCCGACGCGCTCGCGCGCGGCGTGATCACGGCATCGGCCGGCAATCATGCGCAGGGCGTCGCGTTCTCCGCGGCCCGGATGGGCATCAAGGCCGTGATCGTCGTGCCCGTCACGACGCCGCAGGTGAAGGTCGACGCGGTGCGCGCGCACGGCGGCCCGAGCGTCGAGGTGATCCAGGCGGGCGAGTCGTACAGCGATGCGTATGCGCACGCCGTGAAGGTGCAGGCCGAACGCGACCTCACGTTCGTCCACCCGTTCGACGATCCGTACGTGATCGCCGGCCAGGGCACGATCGCGATGGAAATCCTGCGGCAGCACCAGGGCCCGATTCACGCGATCTTCGTGCCGATCGGCGGCGGCGGCCTCGCGGCCGGCGTGGCCGCGTACGTGAAGGCGGTGCGGCCGGAGATCAAGGTGTTCGGCGTGCAGGCCGAGGATTCATGCGCGATGGCGCAGTCGCTGCAGAAAGGCGAGCGCGTCGAGCTGACCGAGGTCGGGCTGTTCGCGGACGGCACCGCGGTGAAGCTCGTCGGCGAGGAAACCTTCCGGCTCTGCAGCGAATTCCTCGACGGCGTCGTGACGGTCGACACCGACGCGCTGTGCGCGGCGATCAAGGACGTGTTCCAGGATACGCGCAGCGTGCTCGAGCCGTCCGGCGCGCTCGCGGTCGCGGGCGCGAAACACTACGCGGAACGCGAAGGGATCGAGAACCAGACGCTCGTCGCGGTCACGTCCGGCGCGAACATGAACTTCGACCGGATGCGTTTCGTCGCTGAACGCGCGGAAGTGGGCGAGGCGCGCGAAGCCGTGTTCGCGGTCACGATCCCCGAGGAGCGCGGCAGCTTCAAGCGCTTCTGCTCGCTCGTCGGCGAACGCAACGTCACCGAGTTCAACTACCGGATCGCCGATGCGCAGGCCGCGCACATCTTCGTCGGCGTGCAGATCAAGCGGCGCGGCGAATCGGCCGAGATCGCCGCGAATTTCGAGTCGCACGGCTTCAAGACCGTCGACCTGACGCACGACGAGCTGTCGAAGGAACACATCCGCTACATGGTGGGCGGCCGCTCGCCGCTCGCGCTCGACGAACGCCTGTTCCGCTTCGAATTCCCGGAACGGCCGGGCGCGCTGATGAAGTTCCTGTCGTCGATGGCGCCGGACTGGAACATCAGCTTGTTCCACTATCGCAACCAGGGTGCGGACTACAGCTCGATCCTCGTCGGGCTGCAGGTGCCGCAGGCCGATCGCGCCGAGTTCGAACGCTTCCTCGCGGCGCTCGGCTATCCGTATGTCGAAGAGAGCGCCAATCCGGCGTACCGGCTCTTCCTGTCGTAAAGGCTTCGTGCAATGAATCCCGAACACTCCCCGCTCGGCAAGGCCACCGTCTATGCCGCCCAGTACGACGCGTCGCTGCTGTTCCCGATCCCGCGCGCGGGTGCGCGCGCGCAGCTCGGCATCACGTCGGCGCCGCCGTTCTTCGGCACCGACATCTGGAACGCGTACGAGCTGTCCTGGCTCAACGCGCGCGGCAAGCCGCAGGTCGCGGTCGCGACGTTCTACGTGCCGGCCGAATCGCCGAACATCGTCGAATCGAAGTCGTTCAAGCTGTATCTCGGCTCGTTTGCCCAATCGAAGTTCGACTCGGTCGATGCGGTGCGCGACACGTTGAAGCGCGACGTGTCGGCCGCGTGCGGCGCGAGCGTGTCGGTGCAGCTCGTGTCGCCGCACGATTTCGGCAAGCTCGAGATGGAAGAGCTCGACGGGCTGTCGCTCGACCGGCTCGACCTCGACACCGACGTGTACGAACCGGATCCGTCGCTGCTGTCGGCGGCCCACGATGAAGCGCCGGTCGAGGAGACGCTCGTGTCCGACCTGCTGCGCTCGAACTGCCCAGTCACCGGCCAGCCCGACTGGGGCAGCGTGCAGATTCACTACGTCGGGCCGCAGATCGACCATGCGGGCTTGCTGCGCTACATCATCTCGTTCCGCAATCACACGGGATTTCACGAGCAGTGCGTCGAGCGGATCTTCCTCGACATCCTGCACGCGTGCAAACCGTTGAAGCTCGCGGTGTATGCGCGCTATACGCGCCGCGGCGGGCTGGACATCAACCCGTTCCGCACGAATTACAACCAGCCGATGCCGGATAACGCGCGGACTGCGCGGCAGTGAGGGCGCGCGGCGGGCAATCGCCGCCAGCCGCAGCCAGCGACAACCATGAGGCCCGCAACGATACAGCCCCGCCGGCTCGCGCCGACGGGGCTGTTTTGCTGTGCAGGGGAAACGCGCGCGTTACTTCACCGGCGCCTTGTAAGCGATGCAGTCGACCTCGACCTTGCAGTCGATGACCATGCTCGACTGCACGCACGCGCGTGCCGGCGGATGCTCGCCGAAGTACGACACGAACACCTTGTTGAACGACGCGAAATCGCGTGCGTCGTCGAGCCACACGCCGCAGCGCACGACGTGCTCGAGGCCGTAGCCGGCTTCCTTCAGGATCGCGATCACGTTCTCGATCGTCTGCTTCGACTGCGTGACGATCCCGCCTTCGACGACCTCGCCGTTCACCATCGGCGTCTGGCCCGACACGTACAGCCAGCCGTCGGCCTCGACCGCGCGTGCAAACGGCATCACCTGGCCGCCGGTACCCTTCGCTTCGCCCACGCCATATCGCTTCATCGTTTCACTCCTGGTTTGTCGACCGGCATCGGCACGTCAGCGCCCGCGCCAGTCCCATGCAACGCACGGTTGCGGATGCGCGCGCCGACATGGCGCACGCGGCAAATCGGTTGGAGACCGCGCTCAGAACGCAGCGTCGGCACTCGCCGGCACGCGCTCGCCGCGTGCGACGAAACCGCCGGCGCGCGCGCCGGTCGGCTGGCCGTTCTCATACGTCAGCACGCCGTTCACCCACACCGCGTCGATCCCGTGCGCGGGTTGCTGCGGCTTGTCGAACGTCGCGGCATCGAGCACGCGCGCCGGATCGAACAGCACGAGATCCGCTTGGTAGCCGACCTGCACTTCGCCGCGCCGCGCGATCCCGTAGCGGCGCGCGGACAGCGACGTCATCTTGCGGATCGCTTCCTCGAGCGGCAGCAGGTTCGTGTCGCGCACGTAATGGCCGAGCACGCGCGGGAATGCACCCCACAGCCGCGGGTGCGGCAGCGGATCGTTCGGCAGGCCGTCCGAGCCGACCATCGTCGCCGGGTGCGACAGGATCCGGCGCACGTCGTCCTCGGACATGTTGTGGTACACGGCGCCGGCCGGGCGGATGCGCTGCGCGGCCTCCTGCTCGGTCACGCCCCAGTCGGCCGCGATCGCCTTCAGCAGCTTGCCGGCGACTTCCGGATGCGGCTCCGACCACGTGATCGTGATGTCGATGTCGCCCGTCACCTGCTTCAGGTCGAGCGTCGACGAACTACGGCTGTACGGATAGCAGTCGCAGCCGACCGGCTGGTAGCGGCGCGCGCCTTCGAGCGACGCGAGCACCTCGGTACTGCGCCCCCAGTTCGACGGGCCCGCGCACTTCAGGTGCGAGATCACGACCGGCACCTGCGCGTGACGGCCGACGCGATAGGCCTCGTCCATCGCGTCGAGGATCGCGTCGAATTCGGTTCGCATGTGCGTCGTGTACAGCGCACCCGCATTCGCGAGCGGCTCGGCGAGCGCCATCACTTCCTCGGCCGGCGCCGCGAACGCGGAGCCGTAGGCCAGGCCCGACGACAGCCCGAGCGCCCCGTTCGCGAGCGCCTCCTCGAGCTGCGTGCGCATCCCGGCGATTTCGCCGTCGGTCGCGGCACGGTCGAGGCGGTCCATCTGGTTGTTGCGCAGCGCGGTGTGCCCGACGAGCGCCGCGACGTTGACGGCCGGACGCGCATCGTTCACGGCCGCGACATAGGCGGCGAAGGTCGGGTAGCGGAACGCGTCGCGATCGCCGAGCAGGTTCATCGGATCGGGCGGATCGCCCGCGAGCGTCACCGGCGACGCGCTGATCCCGCAGTTGCCGACGATCACGGTCGTCACGCCCTGCGAGATCTTCGGCAGCATCTCCGGCGCGCGGATCACGTGCGTGTCGTCGTGCGTGTGCACGTCGACGAAGCCCGGCGCGAGCGCGCGGCCGTTCGCATCGACGACGGTTTCGGCGAGCCAGTTCGACAGGTTGCCGATCGCCGCGATCACGCCGTTGCGGATCGCGACGTCGCGCGTGACGGGCGCTGCGCCGGTGCCGTCGTACAGCTGCGCACCGACGATCAGCGTATCGGCGGCTTCGGGATGCGAATGCATGGTCAGTCTCCTACCGGTTGACGGTCTCCGCCGCCGCGGTGCGCATCGAGCGCATGCTTGATGCGGCGCAGCGATTCCCGGCCCGCATCGCCGAGCCGCAGCGCGACTCCGGTAACGAGCACGTCGATCGCCATCATCATCGCGTAGCGCGATGTCGAAGGCTTGTAAATGAAATCGGTTTCGAACGCGACGACCGGGATCAGGTGGTCGGCGAGCTTCGCGAGCGGCGAAGCCGGCGCGGTGATCGCGATCAGCGTCGCGCCGTAGCGCTTCGCAAGGCGGCAGCTCTCGAGCAGCTCGGGCACGCGCCCGCTCACCGACAGCGCGACGACCACGGCGTCGCGCGACAGCGTCGCGGCCACCATGCGCTGCAGGAGGCTGTCCTGGTAGCTCGCGACCGGCCGGCCGAAGCGCACGAGCCTGAAGCGCAGCTCGTCGGCGAGCGCGGTCGAACCGCCGCCCTGCCCGTACACGTAGACCATCTTCGCGCCGGCCAGCAGGTCGGCCGCCGCGTCGAACGACGTGTTGCGCAGCAGCTGGTGGTTGTGCGCGAGCGCCACGCGGATCTCGTCGTAGACGACCGATGCCGGGCTCGTGTCTTCGTCGGGATGCGCGCTGGACGGCACGAAGAAGCGCTGGCCGACGGCCGCGGCCTGCGCGACGAGCACCTTCAGTTCGCGCACGTCGCGGCAGCCGACGGCCTTCGCGAAACGCGTGACCGTCGCGACGCTGACCCCCGCGTCGCGCGCCAGCGTGCCGATGCTCGCATGCGCGGCGCGCGCGAGATCGGCGAGGATGTATGCCGCGACCTTGCGTTCGGCCTCACGCAGCTCGGGCGCGCATTCGGCGATGCGCGCGACGATGTCGAGGAGCGGCTGGGCGACCGGAGCCGGGGGCTCGGCGGCGAACGGTGCGGACGGGGTGGCGGGCGAATTCATCTTCTGAAAGGGTGGGCGCTTTATGTTACTAAATAACATCACCGCGCCGATGCTACTTTCTGTACCATCGGCGTGTCAACTTCAGTGCAATGCATAGTGATGATGGAGCGGGATGACATGAAAGTTACAAACTATCAGGAACCGACAATCAATCCGTTGGGCAAGGGCCTCGGCAACCTGCCGAGCGCGAGTGTGCCGCTCGGCGACGCAACCCGCCTCGAGTGGAACCTGCTCGCGGAAGACGTCAGCCTGCCGGCCGCGGTGCTGTACGCGGATCGCATCGAACACAATCTGAACTGGATGCAGGCGTTCGTCCAGCAGTACGGCGCCCAGTTCGCGCCGCACGGCAAGACGACGATGGCGCCGCAACTGTTCCGCCGCCAGTTGGCCGCCGGCGCGTGGGGCATCACGCTCGCGACCGCGCACCAGACGCAGGCCGCATATCACGGCGGCGTGCGGCGCGTGCTGCTCGCGAACCAGCTGGTCGGCCGCCAGAACATGACGATCATCGCGGGGCTGCTGTCCGACCCGGACTTCGAGTTCTTCTGCCTCGTCGATTCGGCCGACAGCGTCGACCAGCTCGGCCGCTTCTTCGGCGACGCGAAGAAGACGCTGAACGTGCTGCTCGAGCTCGGCGTGCCCGGCGGCCGCGCGGGCGTGCGCGATGCCGCGCAGCGCAAAGCCGTGCTCGACGCGATCGCGCGCTATCCGGACACGCTGAAGCTGGCCGGCATCGAACTCTACGAAGGCGTGCTGAAGGAGGAAGGCGAGATCCGCGCGTTCCTGCAGGACGCGGTCGCGCTCACGCGCGAGCTCGCCGAAGCCGGCCGTTTCGCGCGCACGCCGGCGATCCTGTCGGGCGCCGGCTCGGCGTGGTACGACGTGGTCGCGGAGGAATTCGCGAAGGCGTCCGACGCCGGTTTCGCGGAAGTCGTGCTGCGTCCGGGCTGCTACCTGACGCACGACGTCGGCATCTACAAGAAGGCGCAGACCGACGTGTTCGCGCGCAACCCGATCGCCCGCCGGATGGGTGAAGGGCTGCTGCCGGCACTGCAGCTGTGGGCATACGTGCAGTCGGTGCCGGAGCAGGATCGCGCGATCATCGCGCTCGGCAAGCGCGACGCGGCGTTCGACGCGGGCCTGCCGGAGCCGGCGCGCCACTTCCGGCCGGGCCGCGACAGCGCGCCGCGCGACGTCGCCGCGAGCGAAGGCTGGGCCGTCACCGGGATGATGGACCAGCACGCGTACCTGCAGATCCCGCCGGGCGCGGACGTGAAGGTCGGCGACATGGTCGCGTTCGACATTTCGCACCCGTGCCTAACGTTCGACAAGTGGCGCCAGTTGCTCGTCCTCGATCCGCAATTCCGCGTGACGGAAATCGTCGAAACCTTCTTCTGACACTCCGCGCACGCCGCCCCGCCGCCGCGCGGGGCGGCCGTCACGCGCGCTTCAATCTGCCGGAGTACACTGCGCTTTCGTCCTCGGGGCCGCTTCGCCGCCGTAGCGCCCGTCTGCCGCACACGGCGCGAACGGCCCTCAATGCTGTTCAATGGAGAAAGCCATGGCCGCGAAGAAGATCCTGTTCCTGACCGGCGATTTCGCCGAAGACTACGAAACGATGGTGCCGTTCCAGGCGCTGCAGGCCGTCGGCCATCACGTCGATGCAGTCTGCCCGGGCAAGCGCGCGGGCGACAAGATCAAGACCGCGATTCACGATTTCGAAGGCGACCAGACCTACACCGAAAAACCCGGCCACCTGTTCACGCTGAACGCGACGTTCGACGACGTCGATGCGTCGGGCTACGACGCGCTCGCGATCGCGGGCGGCCGCGCGCCCGAATACCTGCGCCTGGATTCGAAGGTGATCGCGCTGGTGCGCGCGTTCGCGGAAGCCGGCAAGCCGATCGCGGCGATCTGCCATGCGGCGCAGCTGCTCGCGGCCGCCGACGTGATCCGCGGCAAGCGCATCTCGGCCTACCCGGCCTGCGCGCCCGAAGTGAAGCTCGCGGGCGGCGAATACGCGGACATCCCGGTCGATGCGGCCGTGACCGACGCGCCGTTCGTCACCGCACCCGCGTGGCCCGCGCATCCGGCCTGGCTCGCGCAGTTCCTCGTGCTGCTCGGCACGCGCATCGAGCTGTAAATGCAGTTGCGATGAGATGAAGTGAAACGCCGGGCGACGGCGGGTTCGTGCGCCCGGTGCGCTTCGTCGCCCCGCCCGCCTCAGGTGCCGCGCCGGCCGCCACCGGCCGACGCGTACGCGCCGTCGCCGCTTGCCGCCCTGCTCTTCAATGCGATGCCGGCGTCGAGCCGACCTCCGCGATCCGCGACTCCAGCATCGCCAGCGCGCCCGACAACGCATTCAGCACGTCGTCCGGCAGTTGCGCCATCGTCTGTTCGAGGAACGCCTTGCGCCGTGGCAGGCACGCGTCGAATGCGGCGCGGCCGGCGTCGGTCAGCGTGACGTTGGTCACGCGGTTGTCGCGGGCATCGGACGCGCGCTCGATCCAGCCGAGCGCATCGAGCGATTTCAGCTGGCGCGTGAGCGCGCCCGGATCGATGCGCAGCACTTCGACGAGCTTCTTCTGCGACGCATGCCCGCCCATCGTGTGCAGCGCGACCATGATCCGCCAGCGCGGCATCGGCTGCCCGACGTTGGTTTCGAACGCGGTCATGAACGCGCGATACGTGCGTCCGAATTGCTGCAAGATCGCGACGCGGTCCTGTTCTTCCATGCGCTGAATTCGTGTCCGTTGAATCGTTGAATCGGTCAATCGGCCGCGACATGCGGCTCGATCTTGCGCCGCAGCGCGATCGGCGGCACGCGGCGGCACTGCCACACCGACACCACGGCGACGACCGCCGCCATCGCGACACCCAGGTGAATCGCGCCGACCAGCGATTCGCGGGCCGCTTCCAGCAGCAGCGCGCCATTATGCCCGGCGCGGGTCAGCTCCGCGACCAGACCGCCTTGCGCGGCGCGGTCGATCAGGATCTGCGGATCGGCGAGGCGCGCATGCCATTGCAGCGCGTGGTCGCCCGACAGCGCATCGCGCACGCCGCTCGAATACATCTGATTGACGAGCGTGCCGGTCAGCGCCGTGCCGAGCATCCCGCCAACCATCCGCAGCGACTGCAGCAGCGCGGTCGCGATGCCGAGGTGCTCGCGGCCGGCCGTCCGCTGCGCGAACACCGTGAGGTTGGGCAGCACGAAACCGAGACCGATGCCGCCGGCGACCATCAGCGCCATCAGCATCCAGGTCGGCGTCGCGTGGGTCGACACGACGATGCCCGCGCACGCGATCGCGAACAGCACGAAACCGACGTGCAGCATCGCGTTCGGATTGCGGATGCGCGTGATGACGCGGCCGTTCATGATGCTGCCGATCGTGATGAACACGACGAGCGGCGTGATCACGAGCCCCGCCGCCTTCGGCGACATCCCGAAGCCGCCCTGGAACAGCAGCGGCGCGTAGAACAGCAGCGAGAACATCGAGAAGCCGGCGAGCATCGCGAGCACGAACAGCGCCGACAGCGCGCGATTGCCGAACATGTCGAACGGCAGGATCGGCTGCGCGCAGCGCTTTTCCCAATGCCACAACCCGATGCCGGCGCCGACCGCGACGACCAGCAGCAGCGACGCCCAGCTCATCACGCCGTACTTCGGCAGCCATTCGACGAACAGCTGCAGCGCACCGAGCGACAGCGCGATCAGCAGCGCGCCGGGCCAGTCGAGCCGCATCTTGCGGTCGTGCTCGACATGCCGCAGGTGCGGCAGGTAGCGCCACACGAACAACAGCGACAGCAGGCCGACCGGCAGGTTCACGTAGAACACCGAGCGCCAGCCGAACGACTGGGTCAGGATCCCGCCGAGCGACGGCCCGACCGCGTTCGCGATGCCGAACGCGGAACTCATCAGCACCTGCCAGCGCAGCCGCACGACGGAATCGGGGAACAGGTCGGGAATGCACGCGAACGCGGTGCCGACCAGCATCCCGCCACCGATCCCCTGCAGCCCGCGCGCGAGCACCAGGTACAGCATGTCGTTCGCCATTCCGCACAGCACCGACGCGCCGGTGAACACGACGATCGACGCGATGACAAACGGCTTTCGGCCGTAATAGTCGCCGAGGCGGCCGAAGATCGGCACGGTGATCACGGAACTGAGCAGGTACGAGGTCGCGACCCACGCGTAGAGGTCGAAGCCCCTGAGTTCGGCGACGATGGTCGGCAACGCGGTGCCGACGACCGTCTGGTCGAGCGCGACGAGCATGGTGACGAACGAGATCCCGATCATCGCCAGCAGCGATTCGCGGAACGGCAGGACTTGCCCGCTCGAATGGTGGGCGGCAGTATGGACGGCCATTTTTTGTTGATGCAACTTTTGACGAGTCAAATAATCTTAAAATTCTAGCACGCCGGGGTAAGCTAGGCTGGCGACGGTTCACCCCGCCCCCGGCCGCCAAGGAGAAAGATGGAACCGATTTCAATCACGCCTGCCGCGACGCTGTCGCCGGAGGATCACGACGCCCTGCGGCGCGCGAAGCAGGTGCTGGAAAGCCCGTCGCTGACGATGAAGCTGACGGGCGTGCTGGGCGCGCCGGTCGAGAAGATGATCGCGCGGCTGCCGGACTTCGCGACCGGCAAGATCAACGACGCGACGCAGCTCGCGCTGCGCAAGTGCCTGAACATCGCGCTGCGCACGCTCGGCAAGCCGCAGACACCCGATGCCGAGCCGGACAAGCCGAGCAACCTGCTGCACAAGCTCGCGGTCGCGACGACCGGCGCGGCGGGCGGCGCATTCGGCTTCCTCGCGCTGCCGGTCGAGCTGCCGGTGACGACGACGCTGATCTTCCGCTCGGTCTGCGACATCGCGCGCAGCGAGGGCGAGGATCTGGGCTCGGTGGATACACAACTGCAGTGCCTGGCCGTGCTCGGCATGGGCGGCAACCCGGACAAGCGCGACGAGGACGCCGATCTCGGCTATTTCGTGCTGCGCGGCGCGCTCGCGCAGGCGATCTCGAAGGCGTCGTCGGACATCACGTCGAAAGGCATCGGCGCGCACAGCTCGGCGGCGGTGTTCAAGCTCGTGCAGACGGTCGCGTCACGCTTCTCGGTGCAGGTCACCGAGCAGATGGCCGCGAAGTCGATCCCGGCGATCGGCGCGGTGCTCGGCGCGACCGTCAACACGCTGTTCATCGACCACTTCCAGCAGATGGCGCACGGCCACTTCACCGTGCGCCGGCTCGAGCGCAAGTACGGCTCGGTGGCCGTGAAAGCCGCGTATCAGGCGATCGACGGCTCGCCGACGCGCTGAACCGCCCGCTCGACCGCGACGCGGCGCAGGAATGCGGCCGCCCGGTCGAGCGCGTCGCGCGACTCCGGCACCATCGGCGCGTACAACTGCCACACGTGCGGCATGTCGGGCCATACCTCGATCTCCACCGGCACGCCGGCCGCCTTCGCCTTGTCGGCGACGCGGCGCGAATCGTCGAGCAGCACCTCGGTGCTGCCGACCTGGATAAAGAGCGGCGGCAGCCCGGTGAAATCCGCATAGAACGGCGACGCGTACGGATGCGTGGCCGACGCATCGCCCAGATACAGCTTCGCCGCCTTCGGCAGCGCCGCGCCCGCGAACATCGGGTCGGGGCCGTCGTTGCTGCGCATCGTGCCGCCCGTGCCGGCCAGGTCGGTCCACGGCGAGAACAGGATCGCGCCGGCCGGCAACGGTTCGCCGCGATCGCGCAGCGCGACGAGCGTCGCGAGCGCGAGGCCGCCGCCTGCCGAATCGCCGCCGAACACGATCGATTCGGGCGGCGTGCCGAGCGCGAGCAATTGCCGGTAGGCGGCCAGCGCGTCGTCGAGCGCGGCCGGGAAGCGGTTTTCGGGTGCGAGCCGGTAGTCGAGCGAGAACGAGCGCACGCCCGCGCGCTTCGTGAGGCCGAACACGAGCGGCCGATGGGTTTTCGTCGAACAGAAATAGTAGCCGCCGCCGTGGAAGTACAGCAGCGTGCGGCCGGGCCCGCGAGCGGCGAGCGCGTCGGTGCGTTCGAGCCATTCGCCGCGCAGCGGCGCGTCGCCGGGACCGTAGCACTCGCGCAGCCGGTAGCCCGACGGCGCGCGACGCGGCACGATCATTCTCAGGTCGGTGAAGCGCCGCGCGCGGGCGGGATCGAGCACCGGGCGCGTGGTCTCGGGACGAAACTGCCAGCGCAGCAGCCAGCACGCGAACTTGCTTTGCCAACTCATCGAACCCACTCCGTCATCGCAGTGTGACGATGGTACGTGCGATCGCCGCCGCGCCGCTCGACGGGAGCCTCTATATCAAACGCGGGCGCGCGCCCGGCCGGCTCAGTTCGCCGGCATCATCTGGCCGCGGATCTCGCCGGACGGATGCTCCTTCGTGTGCACGTTGAAGTACCACTTGCCGCTCATCAGGTCGGTCACCTGCGCGTCGGTGAGCTCCTTCGAGCCCTTCATCGGGCTCGCCAGTTCGTCCTTCGGCACCGGCACCTGCACGCCGGCGTTCTGGCCGACCGGCGCGGGCCCGTGGAAGTGCGCGGCGGTCGCCGGCCCCGTGAGGTGTTCGTACGTCGCCGTCCAATGCAGGACGTGGGTGGCCGTGTCGTAGGTGGCGTCGACGGCGCCGGAGCCCTTCGTCGCGGTGGGCGGCACCTCGCTCGACGGCTGCAGGTTGGCGGACAGGCGCACCGTTTCGGCAGCGGCACCGCCGGCGGCCAGCACACCCGCGAGCAACGCCACCTGGAGCAAACGCAGCTTCGGCATGAATCCTCCTTGAACGACGTGGTACGCCACCCGGACGGGGGCGTGACATGATGGTAGTCGATCGCCGCCGATCCGGCACCCCCGCGCGTCGTCGGCGAGCCTGCGGGAATCTGGAAGAGACCTTTCCAGCTGAAGCCCTCAATCCGCGAGCGGCCTTTCGCTACACTTCGTCTCACAGTTGCTTGTTTCCTTCGTCCGAAGGAGTTCTGCGAGTATTCACGCGGCCATCCGGCCGCGTTTTTTTTGCCCGCGCGGCATGCGCGCATCGTCACCGGCGTGCGTCACGCGCGATAGCCGGGATCGATGCGATCGACGATGCGCTGCAACGCGTCGAACGCGTCCTGCCCCGCGCCGTGCTTCGGATCGAAATTCAGCGAATCGCGCACGCAGCCCTCGAGCACCGGCGGCGCGATCGGCAGTGCGTCGCCGATCGCGTGGGTCGCGACCTGCACCTCGCACGCGCGATTGAGCAGCCACATCAGCGAGAAGGTCTGCGCGAGCGTCGCGCCGATCGTCACGGGCCCATGGTTGCGCAGCAGCAGCACGGGCCGCCCGCCGGCGCTCTCGACGATGCGCCGCCCTTCCTCGAGATGCACTGTGATGCCCTCGAAATCGTGATACGCGATCTTCCCGTACAGCTGCGCCGAATAGAAGTTCGAGAACGACAGCCCGTCGCGCGAGCAGCACACGGCCATCGTCGGCGTCGTATGCACGTGCATCACGCAGTGCGCGTCGGGCAGCGCCGCATGAATCGCGCTGTGGAACGTGAAGCCCGCCGGGTTGATCGGCCAGTCGGAATGGCCGATCACGTTGCCGTCGATATCGATCTTCACGAGGTTCGACGCGCATACCTCGCGGTAATGGAGCCCGAACGGATTGATCAGGAAATGGCCGTCCTCGCCCGGCACGCGCAGCGAGATATGGTTGTAGATCAGCTCGGTCCAGCCGAGATGGTCGAAGATCCGGTAGGCGGCCGCGAGCTTCACGCGCGCCTGCCATTCGGCCTCGGAGAAACGGGCGGGACGCGTGAACGGCTGGTTCGGTACACGTTGCATGGGGCACTCCGGTGGCGGACGGGCGCGGCTGCGCGGGCGGCGGCGCGCATCGTCGGTCGTCTGCTGGCGTCGCACGCGGCGCGGGCTGCATGGCGGCTGGTTCGGCGTCGTCAGGCACGTCGTTCGGCGCCGGTCCGGCCCGCGTTGCGCGAGCCGTCCGCCGGTGCCGTCACGATGCGCATATCGTTGCGCACACAACCATATCACCTTTCCCCACGCACCGGAATCGCGGGTTTGGCCCGAGTCGTTCCGGCCCTTACAGCTGGTCGTCGACCGGCAGCAACATGAAGATGCCGGTCATCACGTTGCGCATCAGCCCGGCATGCGGATCGACGTGATAGGTGGTCGGCTGACCGCCGTCGACGCCGGTCCATTCGAGCGCGGGCCGGCCGCCGTCAGTCTGCTTCGCGAGCGTGACGCGATAGCTTTCGTCGGGCTGCGTCACGCGCGCGAAGATCGCCGCGGCCTGCTGCGCGAGCACCGGGCTGTGAATCACGAGCGCCAGCTCGGTGTTGAGGTGCGCCGAGCGCGGGTCGAGGTTCAGCGACCCGATCACGAGGATTTGCCGGTCGATCACGTACGCCTTCGCGTGCAGGCTCGCACGCGAGCGCGAGCCGAACAGCCGGGTCGGCTGCTGGTCCGGCTGCGCCTTGAATTCGTACAGCTCGACGCCGCGCTGCAGTAACGGGATGCGATAAGGCGCATAGCCGGACTGCACCGCGACCGCGTCGGTGGCCGCGAGCGAATTCGTCACGATCGCGACCCGCACGCCGCGCGCGGCCGTATCGCCGAGGACCTTCACGCCGGCGTCGTGCGGCACGAAGTACGGCGAGAACGCGAGGAATTCCTTGCGCGCGCCGCGCGTCAGCTCGCCCAGGCGCTGCATCGGCGGGCTCACGTACGCGTCGGTCGGGCGCGCGACCTTGTCCGGCGCATCGACCTTGAATTCGGCCGGCGCCCACACGAGCTCGAGTTGGTCGCGCGCGATCTGCTGCGCGAGCGGCGTCGCGTTCAGCGGCTTCGCGTTGTACGGATCGGCGTTCTTGCGCCAGTGCTCGCGCAGCTCGTCGCGCATCGCGTCGAGCTCCTTCGGATCGAACTTCTGATGATTCAGCACGCGCAGCGGATAGCTGCTCGCGCTCGCCCAGTAGTCGTCGAAGCTCTTCGAGATGTCGCTCGTCACGGGGCCGGCCGAGAGCACGTCGAGATCGCGGAACTGCAGCGTCGGGCTCGCGCTGAAGTACTGGTCGCCGAGATTGCGGCCGCCGACGATCGCCAGCTGGTTATCCGCGATCATCGCCTTGTTGTGCATCCGGCGCGTGAAGCTGTCGATCCGCGTGAAGAAGTTGGCCGTGCGCTCGACCATGCCGCGCTGCGACGCGCCGAACGGGTTGAACACGCGGATCTCGATGTTCTGATGCGTATTCAGCGCGGCCATCACGCGGTCGATGTCGTCGAAGTTCAGGTCGTCGACCAGCATCCGCACGCGCACGCCGCGATCGGCCGCGTACAGCGCCGCGCCGAGCAGCAGCTTGCCGGTCGTATCCTCGGTCGCGATGTAGTACTGCATGTCGAGCGTCTTCGTCGCCGCGCGCGCGAGCGCGATGCGCATCTGCAACGCGGTGGCGCCGTCGGCGAGCAACCGGAAGCCCGACTGCCCCGGATGCGCGGCTTCCGGCGCGGCCAGCGCATCGCGCAGCGGGGTCGCGGTATCGGCCGACAACGCGTGGGACACGGGGCGATCGAGCGAGGTGGCGGGCGGGTGCGTCGCGCAGGCGACGAGCGGCAGCAGCGCGCAGACGATCAGCGCGCGGGCCGGGCGGCACATGGCGCGCCACGACAGCGCGGCCGGCGCGCGCCGAATCAAAGACGTGAGCACGAAAGCTTCCTCGACAGGCGGATCAATGGGTCCGCAATCGCCGCGGCGCGCGGCTGACAGGCGGTTCCGGCCGATTCTAGTGGTCGCCGGACGAACCGGTCAATCGCGCGGCCGGCGCGGGCGGCCCCCCGCGGCCGCAACGCGCGTCGCCCGCGGCACGCGCCCGGCACGGTAGCCCGAGGCTCGCGGCCCGCGACCGTCCGCCGTGCGGGCCTGCAGCGGCCATGGTCCAACCAATCTCACGACGCGTCGCCGCTTCGCTCGAAGTGGCTGCGCACGTAGTCGATATGCGTCTGCATCGCGGTGCGCGCCTCCTCGGGCCGCTGCGCGCAGATCGCGTCGCAGACCACCCGGTGCTGCTGCAGCAGCAACTCGGACGCCTGCTCGTGCGTCGTCATCCCCGCGACGTTGATCGAGATGTGCTCGCGCAGCATCCCGATCACGCTCGTGTGCAGGTGCAGGAACATCGTGTTGTGCGACGCGAGCGCGATCGCCTCGTGCAGCTTCGCGTCGGCCGACGCCTCGACCGCCGCATCGTCGTTCGCGTGCGCGGTTTCGAGCTCGCGCAGCAGCGTGCGGATCCGGCGCCGGTCGTTCGCGTCGGCGCGCAGCGCGGCGAAATACGCGGTCGCGCCTTCAAGCACGCGACGGAATTCGAGAATGTCGTCGCGCAAGGCCGGATGGTCGGCGACCAGCTGGCCCCACGGCGACGCGATGCCCGCGCGCAACTGGTCCGTCACGTACACGCCCGCGCCGCGCCGGCTCTGCAGTAGCCCGCGCGCGACGAGCCGCTGGGTCGCCTCGCGCACCGTATTGCGCGCGACGCCGTACTGCTGCGCGAGCACGCGCTCGGCCGGCAGCCGCGCGCCGGCCTGCCACGTGCCGTCGAGCAGCGCCGTCTCGATCTTGCGCATCACCCCTTCCGTCCGGCCCCGTGCCGTCATCGCCGCCATCGCCGTCTCCCCATCCGGAATACCCGTCGCGCCGATTGGCCCAACCAATTTGAGCTTCGGCGCCGTCGCGGGAATTATGCAGCGAAAGCGAAATCGTCGTCCCGCATCCGCATGCCGGGCCGCCGCACCTGGAGCGAGACATGAACGAAAGGCACTACCCCACCGCCGCGCCCGCGCACGTCTACCTGTTCGCGACCTGCCTGGTCGACCTATTCGTCCCCGAAGCCGGGCTCGACACGGTCCGCCTGCTGGAACGCGAAGGCCTGACCGTGCACTATCCGCGCGGCCAGAGCTGCTGCGGACAGCCCGCCTACAGCAGCGGCAATCCCGACGACGCGCGCCGCGTCGCGGCCGCGCAGCTCGACCTGTTCGCCGAGCCATGGCCTGTGATCGTGCCGTCCGGCTCGTGCGCGGGCATGATCCGGCACCATTGGCCGGCGCTGTTCGCCGACGATCCCGTGCATGGCCCGAAGGCCCGCGCGATCGCCGAGCGCACCTACGAACTCGCCGAATTCCTCGTCCATGTGCTCGACGTGCGGCTCGACGCCGTTACCGCGAACGCCGGCCCGGACGAACGCGTGGTGCTGCACACGTCGTGCGCGGCCCGCCGCGAGATGGGCACCCGCGCGCACGGCGTCGCGCTCGTCGATGCGCTGCCCGGCGTCACGCGCATCGAACACGAACGCGAATCGGAATGCTGCGGCTTCGGCGGCACGTTCTCGCTGAAACATCCCGACATCTCCGGCGCGATGGTGAGCGACAAGGTCGCATCGGCCTGCGCGACCGGTTGCGAGCGCCTCGTGTCGGCGGACTGCGGCTGCCTGCTGAACCTCGGTCACGCGGCCGAGAAGGCCGGCGCCGCGCTGCCCGTCGAGCATCTCGCGAGCTTCCTGTGGCGCCGCACGGCAGGCGCCGGCTCGCTGCGCGGGGATTCGCAATGAGCGCGCGCGACGCCATCCTCGCGCGCCTGCGCGCCGCCGCGCCCGGTGTCGCCATGAACGCCGCAGCGGCGCTCGATGCGCGCATCGACACGCACTACGCCGCGAGGCGCGCGCCGGCCGCCCCCGACCCGCTTGCGCTCGTGCGGACGATGCAGGCCGCGCTCGCCGCGTCGCATGCCGACGTCTGGTGCGCCAGCGCCGACGCGTGGCCCGCGCAGCTTGCCGCGCGTCTGGCCGACGCCGGCGTGCGCCGCCTGCTGCTCGACCCGGCCCGCCCCGAATCCGCGGCGCTCGTGCGGGCGCTGCCCGACGCGGTCGCGCCGGTGCCGTTCGACCGGCCGATCGACGCGTGGAAAGCCGAGCTGTTCGACACGATCGATGCGGGCTTCACCGTCGCGCGCTCGGGCATCGCGACGACCGGCACCCTCGTGCTCGCGCCCGATGCCGGCACGCCGCGCACGGTGTCGCTGGTGCCGCCGCTGCACGTCGCACTCGTCCACGCGAACACGCTGCATGCCGACCTTCACGCGGCCGTGCACGCGGAGCGCTGGCACGCCGGCATGCCGACCAACGTCGTGCTGGTGTCGGGCCCGTCGAAGACGTCTGATATCCAGCAGACCCTCGCGTACGGCGCACACGGCCCGCGCAACCTGTGGGTCGTGATCGTCACCGAGCCGGCCGCCGAACCGGCCGCAACCGCCTGCCAGGAGCTGCCGCGATGACCGACCAACCGCTGCAATTCGTCGCTCCCGGCGACTTCAAGGCCCGTGCGCGCGCCGCGCTCGACGATCCCGCGCTGCGCCGGAGCTTTCGCGGCGCGATGGACTTCCTGCAGGGCAAGCGCGCGACCCAGTTCCCCGACGACACCGAGCTGCAGCAGTTGCGCGATCTCGGCGAAGCCGTGCGGCAGCACGCGCTCGCGCAACTGCCGGCGCTGCTCGAGCGGCTGGAGGCCACGCTCACCGCCGCCGGCGTGCAGGTGCACTGGGCGGAGACGGCCGCCGACGCGAACGCGATCGTGCTCGGCATCGCGCAGGCGAACCACGCGCGCCGCGTGATCAAGGGCAAGTCGATGGCGAGCGAGGAAATCGAGCTGAACCATTACCTCGCGGATCACGGCGTCGACTGCATCGAGTCCGACATGGGCGAGTTCATCGTGCAGCTCGCGGGCGAGAAGCCGTCGCACATCGTGATGCCGGCGATCCACAAGACGCGCGGCGACATCGCCGAGCTGTTCGAGCAGCACATCCCCGGCACGCGCTACACGGAGGACGTCGACGAACTGATCCAGACCGGCCGGCGCGCGCTGCGCCGCGCGTTCGCGGAAGCCGACATCGGCCTGTCCGGCGTGAACTTCGCGGCGGCCGACACGGGCACGCTGTGGCTGGTCGAGAACGAGGGCAACGGCCGGCTGTCGACCACCGTGCCCGATACGCATGTCGCGATCATGGGGATCGAGAAGGTCGTCGAGAAGCTCGAGCACATCGTGCCGCTGTCGAGCCTGCTGACGCGTTCGGCCACCGGCCAGGCGATCACGACCTACTTCAACCTGATCTCGGGCCCGCGCCGCGACGGCGAGCTCGACGGCCCGCGCGAGCTGCATCTCGTGCTGCTCGACAACGGCCGCACGCAGGCTTACGCGGACGAACAGCTGCGCGCGACGCTGCAGTGCATCCGCTGCGGCGCGTGCATGAACCATTGCCCGGTCTATACGCGCATCGGCGGCCACGCCTACGGGACGACCTATCCCGGCCCGATCGGCAAGATCATCTCGCCGCACCTGCTCGGCCTCGACGCGACGGCCGACCTGCCGACCGCGTCGACGCTGTGCGGCGCGTGCGGCGAGGTATGCCCGGTCCGGATTCCGATCCCGCAGCTGCTGGTGCGGCTGCGCACCGAGGCGAACCGCAAGCCCGACGAGCCCGTCGCGCATCCGCTGCGCGGCCAGGGCGCGAACTACAACCGCGCGGAAGACCTCGTGTGGCGCTTCTGGTCGGGTGCGTTCGCGCACCCGCGTGCGTATCGCGCGTTCCGCTGGACCGCGACGCGGCTGCGCGCGCTGACGCCCGCGAAGCAGATGGGCTGGACGCAGCACCGCACGCCGCTCGAGCCGGCGCCGCGCAGCCTGTCCGACCTGCTGCGCGCGCGCGGCCAGCCCGAATAGCCCCCGCTTTCAAACCCGTACCCCGATAAATCCATGGAGGAGACAACCATGCAGGTTTGGCATCAGATCTACACGCCGCTCGGCAGCCTCGGGCTGTCGGCGTTCGTCGCCGCAATTCCGATCATCTTCTTTTTCATCGCGCTCGCCGCCTTGCGGATGAAGGGGCACGTTGCCGCGTTGATCACGCTGCTGCTGTCGCTCGGCGTCGCGATCCTCGCGTACGGGATGCCCGTGCCGCAGGCACTCGCGGCGGCCGGCTTCGGCTTCGCGTACGGCCTGTGGCCGATCGCGTGGATCATCGTCGCGGCCGTGTTCCTGTACAAGATCGTCGTGAAGACCGGCCAGTTCGACATCATCCGCGCATCGGTGCTGTCGATCACCGACGACCAGCGGCTGCAGATGCTGCTGATCGGCTTCTCGTTCGGCGCGTTCCTCGAAGGCGCCGCCGGCTTCGGCGCGCCCGTCGCGATCACGGCCGCGCTGCTCGTCGGCCTCGGCTTCAAGCCGCTGCACGCGGCCGGACTGTGCCTGATCGCGAACACCGCGCCGGTCGCGTTCGGCGCGATGGGGATTCCGATCATCGTCGCCGGGCAGGTGACGGGCATCGACCCGCTCCACATCGGCGCGATGGCCGGCCGGCAGTTGCCGCTGCTGTCGCTCGCGGTGCCGTTCTGGCTCGTGTTCATGATGGACGGGCTGCGCGGCGTGCGGCAGACGTGGCCGGCCGCGCTCGTCGCGGGCGGCAGCTTCGCGATCACGCAGTACTTCACGTCGAACCACATCGGGCCAGAGCTGCCGGACATCACGTCGTCGCTTGTCAGCCTCGTGTCGCTGGCCGTGTTCCTGAAGGTCTGGCAGCCGAGCAGCGCGAAGCAGACGGCAGGCGGCCTCGTCGCGTCCGGCGGCGGCGCGGCGCTCGCGGGATTCGGCGCGGGCGGCAACGGTTCGGGCGCGAGCCGCCAGGCGTCGCCGTACACGCTCGCGCAGACCGTGCGCGCGTGGTCGCCGTTCCTGATACTGACGGCCGTCGTCACCGTATGGAGCATCGCGCCGTTCAAGGCGCTGTTCGCCGCGCACGGCGCGCTCGCATCGACCGTCCTGAAGTTCCATGTGGCCGGGCTCGACCAGCTGGTCGTGAAGACCGCGCCGATCGCCGCGACGCCGAAGGCGCTCGACGCGGTGCTGAAGCTCGACCTCGTGTCGGCGGTGGGCAGCGCGATCCTCGTGACCGCGCTGATCTCGATGGCGCTGCTGCGGATGAAGCCGCGCGACGCGCTCGTCACGTTCGGCGAGACGCTGAAGGAACTCACGCGCCCGATCCTGTCGATCGGCCTCGTGCTCGCGTTCGCGTTCGTCGCGAATTACTCGGGGATGTCGTCGACGCTCGCGCTGATGCTGGCCGGCACCGGCGCCGCGTTCCCGTTCTTCTCGCCGTTCCTCGGCTGGCTCGGCGTGTTCCTGACCGGCTCGGACACGTCGTCGAACGCGCTGTTCTGCTCGCTGCAGCAAGCGACCGCGCACCAGCTCGGCGTGCCCGAGACGCTCGCGGTCGCCGCGAACACGACGGGCGGCGTGACCGCGAAGATGATTTCGCCGCAGTCGATCGCCGTGGCATGCGCGGCGACCGGCCTCGTCGGCAAGGAGTCCGATCTGTTCCGCTTCACGGTGCGCCACAGCGTGCTGTTCGCGGTGATCGTCGGCCTGATCACGCTCGTGCAGGCCTACGTGCTGCCGGGGATGGTGCCGTAAGCCAGCGGCGCGGCCGCTTTCCGGGCTCTCCAAAAACAAAACCCCACGCCCGAAAGAGCGTGGGGTTTGGTTCATCCCGGGGCGCCCGACGAAGCCGGCGCCTTGAATGGCGATCAGCTGCCCTTCGCGATGCGGTCCTGGATGTGCTGCGCACGGCTCGTCGACGACGGGTGCGAGCTCATCATCGAGCTCTTGCCGCCATCGAGTTGCGCGAGCTTCTGGAACGCGGTGACGAGGCCCTTCTGGTTCATGCTCTTCTGCTTCATCAGGTCGAACGAGTAGTCGTCGGCCGCGCTTTCCTGCGTCTGCGAGAACTGCGCGTTGATGAACTTCTCGGTGATGTCGCCGAGCTGCGAGCTCGTCAGGGCCGCGACGCCCGGCGATGCCGCGCCGGCCGCGGTGCGCGCCGCGCTGACCGCGTAGGCGGTCTGCATCGCCTTCTTCGAGTGACCCAGTGCGACGTGGCCCATTTCATGACCGATCACGCCGCGCAGTTCGTCGTCGTTCATCATGTCCATCAGGCCGCTGTACACGCGCACGCAGCCGTTGCCCATCGCCCACGCGTTGACGTCCTTGGTCACGTAGACCTTGTAGTTGATCTTCTGGCCGTTCAGCGTCATGTCGCCGAAGCCCTTCATCACCTTCGTCAGGCGCTTCGCGTACGCGCTGTTCGGCGCGGCGATCTTCGATTCGGCGTCGCTCGCCTTGCATGAGTCGTTCGACAGTGCCGCGATGTCGCTGTCCGACAGCGTCGCCGCCTTGAACAGGTTGCTCCCCGCCGACGTCAGGCTGTTCGCGTCGAGATTCTGCACGCCGCCGCATGCGCTCAACAGGAACGCCACGCCACACGCTGCCGCCGCTTTCTTGATATGCATCCCGGATCCCTCGGTAGTTGTAGTTTGGGAGCGGCGATTTTGCATAATCCGGCAGAAAATTACCAGATGTTTACATCGAATGACAGGTTGATTACCAGCCGATACGGAATGAACGGCGCAATTTCTCAATGGATTGATGACGAATCGACGGTCAATCGCGGCTGCCGTGCGACCGGCTGAACGCGGAACGCGGCCGGCGCATCAGCCGCCGCGCGGCCAGCATCGGCAGCCGCACCACGAAACCGGCGAACAGCCGCAGGTGCATCCACACGAGCAGCGCGTTGTCGCGACCGTAGTGGAAATGCGACACCCCGCCCTCGTGCGCGCCGAAGTAGCGCACCGGCGCTTCGATGCGGATCGGCCGCACGCCGGCCCAGCACAGCCGCACAGCCGCTTCCGGATCGAAGTCGAAGCCGCGCATCCACGGCTGCCGATGCATGATCGCGGCGAGCGGCGCGACCGGATATACGCGAAAGCCGTACAGCGAATCGCCGATCCCGGCCCACAGCGTCTCGAGGTCGGCCCATCCGTTCGACAGCCGCCGGCCCTGCACGCGCAGTTGCGGCGCGCTCGCGTCGAACTTCGGCAGGCCCAGCACCATCGCGTCCGGGCTCGCCTGCGATGCGGCCATGAATTCAGGAATCAACTCGGCCGGATGCTGGCCGTCGGAATCCATCGTCAGCACGTGCGTGAAGCCGCTCGCGGCCGCCGCGTCGAGGCCGGCCAGCACCGCCGCGCCCTTGCCGCGATTCTCCGGCAGCACGATCACGCGCAGCCCCGGATCGCGCTCGGCCATCGCCTGCAGCCGCTCGGCGCTGCCGTCGGTGCTGCCGTCGACGACGACCCACACCGGGTTCCACTGCGCGCGGGCGTTGCGCACGGTCGTGTCGACCTTGATGCCCGGGTTGTAACTCGGAATCAACACGAGATGGGTGGACGAGGCGTGCTGCTTGGACATGGGAACGGCCGATTGCGAAGACGATGATCCTGACAAAAGTTTATGGCCTGCGGGCGCGCGCCGACAGGCTTCCTCGACGCCGCCCGCGTGCGGCGACGGTTCGCGCAGCGACAGGCCCGCGCGCTTCACGACAGTTGCGCCAGCGGATGGCCGGCGATCGCCTCGATCTCGACCGGCAGCGTCAAGCCGCCGCCGCGCGCGTCGTCATGCGAGCCCGCCGTTGACGGACAGCACTTGTCCCGTCACATAGGCGGCCGCATCGGATACCAGATACGCGACCATCGCCGCGACTTCGTCGGGCCGGCCCGCGCGTTGTGCCGGCACGAGCTGCCTGATCCGTTCGGCGGGAAACGCATGGTCGGCCATCGGCGATTCGATGATGCCGGGCGCGACCGCGTTCACCGTGATGCCGCGCGACGCGAGCTCCAGCGACAGCGACTTCGTCGCGCCGATCAGCCCCGCCTTCGCGGCCGCGTAGTTGACCTGTCCGCGGTTGCCGGTCACGCCCGCGACCGACGCGATGTTGACGATCCGTCCGCGCCGCGTTCGGATCATCGGCAGCAACAGCGGCTGCGTGACGTTGAAAAAACCGTTGAGTGTCACGTCGATCACGCCGTGCCATTGCCGGCGCGACATGCCGGCCAGCGGCGCGTCGTCGTGAATGCCCGCGTTGTTGACGAGGATCTGCACCGGCGCGTCGTCGACGAACGGCGCGAGCGCGGCGAGCGTCGCGTCGCCATCGGTCACGTCGAATGCGATCGCATGCGCGATGCCGCCGGCCGCTGCGATCTGCTGCGCGACGGCCTCCGCCTGCGCGAGATTTCGATTCGCGTGCACCCAGACTTCGTGACCGGCCTGCGCGAGCGCCGTGCAGATCGCCTGCCCGAGTGCGCCGCTGCCGCCCGTCACGAGCGCCCGCATCGACTTGCTCCGTTCATCGCGTTTCACCTCGATCGACGCGGCGGCCTGTCGTCCAGCGACGGCCGCCGCATGCGGTAATCATCCGTGTGCCGCGCCGTGCGCGCCCGTCACTTCGTGCGATGCGCGGCGACGTATGCGGCAAGCGCGCCGAGCGTCGCGAAGATCTTTTGGTTGTCCGGATTGTCCGAGCGCAGCTCGAAGCCGTATTTCTTCGAGATCAGCAGCGCGATTTCCAGGATGTCGATGGAGTCGAGCCCGAAGCCCTCGCCGTACAGCGGGGTCCCGGCCGTCACCGTTTCGAGCGGGACGTCTTCGAGATTCAGTTCGCCGATGATCAGCGTGGCGAGCTCTTGTTCCAGTGCGTTCATCATGCTTGCGGGCAGGCGGCCCATGGCAGCGGGAGGCACCCGGAAACGGCAAACGTCATGCATGCCCGGCGCGTGCGAAGCCCGCGCGAATCTCCGTCCCTCCGGCGTCTGCCGGCTTCCCCGCCTGCGTTATCGGTGATCATTTGTAAAAGTTACGCGGATTCTAGATGATGGGTATCGGTGCGTATACGGCGAATGGTTACAGACTGAAGGGCCACGCCGCGACCGGTTTGTGGCTCCAATCGCAGCAGACGCTTGAGCCGCTTCGGATGAAATGGATCGCCGCTGCGAAAGCGTCAGTGCGTTGCCATACATTCGGTTACAAAACCCGGCCACACCCGCCTCGAACCACCGCGCCGCGGCCCTAAAATGGCGAGCACGACAGCCGGCCCGGACAAGCGTCCCGGCCGCCATTCATATGATGTTTGACGGCCCGACGAACGCGTCCGCCCCCCCGATCCGCCCGATGTCTTCAGCAGCCATGCCGCGCCCGTCCGTTTGCCTCGCCCCCGTTTGCCCGCCCGTGCGCCGCCGTGCCGCGGCCGCCGGCGGCGACGCGCGCCCGCGTCGCGCGCCGGGAGCGCCGCGATGAGCGCGCCGCTCGCCATCGTGCGCGGCGTCGGCGCGGTCGCCGCGGTGGCGGCGTACCAGGTCGGCGCGCATTACGCGGCCGCGACGCCCGGCGCGCATGGCGTCGGCCTCGCGATGGCGCTCGTACCGCCGCTGCTGCTCGCGCTCGGTGCGGCATGGCGCTCGCCGAGGCGCTCGCGGCTCGTGCCGGCGTGGCTACTGGCCGCCGTCGCGCTGTGGGCCGCGCGCATCCCGCTCGCGCGCCATTTCGAATGGGGGCTGTATCTCGAACACGCGAGCTTCAACCTCGCGATGGCGCTGCTGTTCGGCCGCACGCTCGCGGCCGGCCAGGTGCCGCTGTGCACGCGTTTCGCGACGATGATCCACGGCACGATCACGCCGGCCGTCGCGCGCTACACGCGGCGCATCACGCTCGCGTGGACGCTGTTCTTCGTCGCGATCGCCGCCGTGTCGACGCTGATGTTCGCGACCGCGCCGATCGTCGCGTGGTCGACGTTCGCGAACTACCTGTCGCTGCCGCTCGTCGCCGTGATGTTCGCCGCCGAGCATGCGTGCCGGCGCTTCGCACTGCCGCACGATGCGCGGGCGCGGATGGTCGACGCGGTGCGCGCGTACCGCGCGTCGACGCAACCGTCACGATGAATTCATGACCGGCGCGGCGCCGCATCGCGGCCGCGTCGGTCACCGCTTCCCGCTCTCGCCGATTTATGCCGACTCACCCGCTGGTATTCCATTCCTCGCCGGACCAGACGATCGCCTGGCGCGACGGCACGCCCGTCACCGTGCGCGCGTTCGTCGCCGACGTCGCGCGCGTGGCCGCCGCCCTGCCCGCCGGCGGCCACGTGTTCAACGTGTGCCGCGACCGCTACCGCTTTGCGGTCAGCCTGTGCGCGGCGCTCGTCTCCGGCAGGATCAGCCTGCTGCCGTCGACGCACACGCCGGAGATGGTGCGCCAGCTCGCGTCGTTCGCACCGGACGCATTCTGCCTGCACGACGCGCCGGACTGCATGATCGACCTGCCCCGCTTCGCGTATCCGGACACCGCCGCCGGCGACCTCCCCGACGACGCACCCTGCGTGGTGCCGCAGATCGACGCGGCGCGGATCATGGCGTACGTGTTCACCTCCGGCTCGACCGGCGCGCCGGTGCCGCACCGCAAGACCTGGGGCTTCCTGGTCGGCTGCGTGCGCGCCGCGGCCGACCGCCTCGGCCTGCTCGACGGCCGCGCGGCCACGCTGATCGGCACCGTGCCCGCGCAGCACATGTACGGCTTCGAGTCGACGGTGCTGCTCGCGCTGATCGGCGGCCTCGCGTTCAGCAACCGCCAGCCGTTCTATCCGGTCGACATTCGCGACGAACTCGGCGCGATCCCGCAGCCGCGCGTGCTCGTCACGTCGCCGATCCACCTGCGCGCGCTGCTGTCGGCCGGCCATGCGCTGCCGCCGGCCGCGCTCGTGCTGTCGGCCACCGCGCCGCTGTCGGAAAAACTCGCGTGCGAAGCCGAGGCCGCGCTCGACGCGCCGCTCGTCGAGATCTACGGCAGCACCGAGACCGGCCAGATCGCGACGCGCCGCACGTCGCGGGGCGCGACCTGGCAACTGTTCGCGGACATCCGGCTCGATGCGCGTGATGCGCGTGACGCACATGACGCGCCGGATCGCGACGCCGCGGGCGACGACAGCGGCGCGACCGTGTGGGTATCGGGCGGACACGTCGAGGCTCCGGTGCCGATGGGCGACGCGATCGAGCTGCTCGGCGACGGCCGGTTCCTGCTGCACGGCCGCAAGGCGGACCTCGTCAACATCGCCGGCAAGCGCACGTCGCTCGCCTATCTGAATCATCAATTGAATGCGATTGCCGGCGTCGTCGACGGCGTGTTCTTCATGCCGGACGAAGCCGCGCCGGCCGACGCCGATGCGGCCCGCGACGCGGTCACGCGCCTCGTCGCGCTCGTGGTCGCCCCGACGCTCGCCGCGGCAGCTCTGCAGCGCGCGCTGCGCGAACGGATCGATCCCGCGTTCATGCCGCGTCCGCTCGTGTTCGTCGATGCGTTGCCGCGCAACGAAACGGGCAAGCTGCCGCGCGACGTGCTCGCCGCGCTCGTCGCACGGCACACGCGCGCCGCCGCGGCCGACGCGCGCAATCGCAGCGAGACGGATGCGCCGCTCGCGTTCACGATTCCCGCCGATCACCCGGCGCTGCCCGGTCATTTCCCCGGTCATCCGATCGTGCCGGGCGTCGTGCTGCTCGATCACGCGATCGCCGCGCTCGGCGCATCGCTGAACCGCCCGCTGGATACGTGGCGGCTGGCTTCCGCGAAATTCCTGAGCCCGGTCGCGCCCGGCGAACCGCTCGATCTCGCGTTCGATGCGGCGGCCGGCGGTGCGATCCGCTTCACGCTGCGCGCCGGCGCGCGCGACGTGGCGACCGGCGTGCTGTCCGCGCCGCCCGCCGCACGGGACGGCGCGCAGCCATGAAGCGCACCGCATGGGCCGAGCGCGAGGAACGCAGCAACGCGGGGCTGCTGCGCGCGATGACCTGGATCTCGCTGCGGTTCGGCCGGCGGCCGTCGCGCGCCGTGCTGCACGCCATCGCGGCCTATTTCGTGCTGTTCTCGCCGGTCGCCCGCGCGGCGTCGCGCGACTACCTGCATCGCGTGCTCGGGCGTCCGGCGCGCTGGCGCGACGTGTACCGGCACGTCTTCACGTTCGCGGCGACCATCCACGACCGCATCTACCTGATGAACGGCCGCTTCGACCTGTTCGACATCCGGCTGCACGGCGAAACGCGGGTGGACGACGCGCTCGCCGGCGGGCGCGGCGCAGTCCTGATGGGCGCGCATCTCGGCAGCTTCGAAGTCGTGCGGGCGATCGGTCGCACGCGTCCGGACCTGCGCGTCGTCGTCACGATGTTCGAAGAGAACGCGCGCAAGATCAACGCGACGCTCGCCGCCGTGAATCCGGCCGCGAAGCCGGAAGTGATTCCGCTCGGGCAGGTCGACTCGATGCTGAAGGTGCGCGAGCGCCTCGACGCGAACTGCATGGTCGGGATGCTCGCCGACCGCACGCTGCACGACGACGCGGCCGCGTCGATGCGGCGGCTGCCGCTGCTCCGCGCGCCGGCCGCGTTCCCGCTCGGGCCGCTCTACATGGCCGCGATGCTGCGGCGCCCGGTGCTGTTCATGACCGGCCTCTATCGCGACGGCAATCGCTACGATGTGCACTTCGAGACACTCGCCGATTTCTCCGACGTGCGCCGCGACACGCGCGCGGCGGCCGTCGATGCGGCGCTCGCGCGCTACGTCGCGCTGCTCGACCGGTATTGCCGTGCGGCGCCGTACAACTGGTTCAACTATTTCGATTTCTGGCAGACCGGCGACGCCGCCGCGCGCCGCGACGATGCGCGCGCGTGCACCGGGCTGTCCACCCCGAGGGATTCCGACGCATGACCGCTGTTCGCCGCTTCCTGTCGCCGTTCCAACTGCCGATCCCGCCGTCGTTCCGGCTCGCGCCGCGCCGCGCCGCGCGCCTGTTCGCCGTCGCGGCCGCCGTCGCGCTCGCGCTGCCCGCGCACGCGGCCGACACCGGTTCGGCATGGACCCTCGACCGGCTGATGTCGACGCTCGCGCAGCACAAGTCCGGGCGTGCCACGTTCACCGAGACGAAGACGCTGTCGATCGCCGCGCAGCCGCTCGAATCGTCGGGCGAGCTCGTGTTCGTCGCGCCCGACCATCTCGAGAAGCACACGTTGAGCCCGAAGCCCGAACACCTCGTGGTCGACGGCGACATGCTCACCGTCGAGCGCAACAACCGCAAATTCACGCTCGCGCTCGCGCGCTACCCCGAGCTCGGCGCCTTCATCGACAGCATCCGCGCGACGCTCGCCGGCAACCGCTACGCGCTCGAGCAGGTGTACAAGGTCGCGCTCGCCGGCCGTGGCGACGACTGGACGCTGACGCTCACGCCGCTCGATTCGCGGATGCTGAAGGTCGTCAGCACGATCACGCTCGACGGCACGCGCGACGTGTTGCGCAGCGTCGCGATCCGGCAGGCCGACGGCGACCATTCGACGATGCGCCTGCAACCCGTCCCGGCGAACTGATGGACGAACGCACCCGGCCGACCGCTCCTGTCACCCGGCGCCTGCCCGCGTGGCGGCAACGCGCGGTGCTCGTGTGGCTGCTCGCGCTCGTCGCATGCGCGATCGCGATCGCCCGCGCGAATTTCACGGCCGACCTGTCCGCGTTCCTGCCGCGCGCGCCGAGCGCCGGGCAGCGCGTGCTCGTCGAGCAACTGCGCGACGGCATCGTGTCGCGGCTGATCCTCGTCGCGATCGACGGCGGCGACCCGGCCACGCGCGCCGCGCTGTCGCGGCGCGTCGCCGGCACGCTGCGCGCCGACCGGCAATTCTCGGCGATCAACAACGGCGAGGCCGTGAACGATGCACGCGACCGGCAGTTCGTGTTCGATCATCGCTACCTGCTGAGCCCGGCCGTCACGCCGCAACGCTTCAGCGCGGACGGCCTGCACCAGGCGCTCGGCGACAGCCTCGACCTGCTGGGCTCGTCGGCGGGCCTCGTCGCGAAGGCGATGCTGCCGCGCGACCCGACCGGCGAAGTGACCGCGCTCGTCGACCAGCTCGACAGCGGCGCGCAGCCCGCCGTGCGCGACGGCGTGTGGGCGTCGCGCGACGGCACGCGCGCGGTGCTCGTCGTGCAGACGGCCGCCGCCGGCTCCGACACCGACGCGCAGGCACGCGCGATCGACGCGGTGCGCCGCGCGTTCTCCGCCGCGACGCAAGCGCTGCCGAACCCGGCCGCATACACGCTCGCGATGGCCGGCCCCGGCGTGTTCTCGGTCGACACGCGCGACACGATCCGGCACGACGTCGAGCGGCTGTCGAGCGCGAGCATCGTGCTGATCGTCGCGCTGCTGCTGACGCTGTACCGCTCGCCGCGCACGCTCGCGCTGGGGCTGCTGCCGGTGCTGACGGGCATCGCGGCCGGCATCGCGGCGGTCAGCGTCGCGTTCGGCACGGTCCACGGGCTGACGCTCGGCTTCGGCACGACGCTGATCGGCGAGGCCGTCGACTATTCGATCTACCTGTTCGTGCAATCGTCGCAGGCCGGCTCGCGCGGCGCCGCGCGGCCCGCCGACGCGATGCGCGCGTGGCTCGCCGCATACTGGCCGACGATCCGGCTCGGCGTGCTCACGTCCGTGTGCGGCTTCGCATCGATGCTGTTCTCGGGCTTTCCGGGCCTCGTGCAGCTCGGGCTCTATTCGATCGTCGGGCTGACGGCCGCCGCGCTCGTCACGCGCTACGTGCTGCCGCACCTGCGCGGCGAGCACGTAGCGATTCGCGACGTGTCACGCATCGGCGCGGTGCTCGCGCGTGCGGCCGCCGCGGCGCCGCGGCTGCGCTGGCCGCTCGCCGTGCTCGTGCTCGCCGCGTGCGCGACGCTCGTGCTGCATCGCGATGGCCTGTGGAGCCGCGAGCTCGCGGCGCTCAGCCCGGTTCCCGCCCGCGCGCAGGCACTCGACGCGCGCCTGCGCGCCGATGTCGGTGCACCGGACGTGCGCTACCTCGTCGTGATTTCCGCGCCGACCGAACAGGCCGCGCTCGAACGCGCGGAACGGGTCGCCGCGCACTTGCAGCCGCTCGTCGATCGCGGCGCGCTCGCGGGCTTCGAAAGTCCCGCGCGCTACCTGCCGAGCGACGCCGCGCAGCGCGCACGCCAGGCGAGCCTGCCGGAGGCCTACGAGCTTGTCGCGCGCATGCGCGCGGCCGTCGCAAACCAGCCGATCTCAGTCAGGGCCGAGTTGTTTGCACCATTCGTCGCCGATGTCGAGGCCGCGCGCCACGCGCCGCTGCTCACGCGCGCCGACCTGCGCGGCACGTCGATGGCGCTCGCCGTCGACGCGCTGCTGACCGAGCGAGCGGGCCGCTGGAGCGCGATGCTGCCGCTGCGCGCGCCGGACGCCGCGCGCACCGCGTCGACGGCCGCGCCGGCACTCGATGCCGCGCCGATCCGCGCGGCCGTCGCGCGCGCCGGCGTACCCGACGCGCTGTTCGTCGACATGAAAGCCGAGGCCGACCGCCTGTACGTGAACTACGTGCACGAGGACATCCGGCTGTCGCTCGCGGGTTTCGCGGCGATCGCCGTGCTGCTGCTGATCGCGCGGCGCTCGCCGCGCCGCGTCGTGCGTGCACTCGCGCCGCTCGTCGCGGCCGTGTTCGTGGTGACGGCCGGCTTCGCGCTCGCCGGCGTGCCGCTGACGATCCTGCACCTCGTCGGGATGCTGCTGATCGTCGCGGTCGGCTCGAACTATGCGCTGTTCTTCTGCAAGCGCGACGACGCACAACCCGTCACGCCGTACACGCTCGTATCACTGCTGGTCGCGAACCTCGCGACGGTCGCCGGCTTCGGCCTGCTCGCGCTGTCGCGTGTGCCGCTGCTCGAAACCTTCGGGCTGACCGTCGGCCCCGGCGCGATGCTCGCGCTGGCGTTCGCGGCGATTCTCGCGCCGCGCGCCGCGGCCGCGAACGGCCGTCCCCATGATCCGACAGGAGCTCACGCATGAACGCGTCGTCATCCGTTTCACCGCTGCAGCCTGGCGACGCGCGCCGCTGGAAACCGACGCCGCTGATCGCGGGCACGGCCGCGCTGCATGCGGGCGCGCTCGCGGCGGTCGTCTCGCAGCCGGCCGCGTGGCCGTGGGCCGCCGGCGGCGTGGTCGCCTCGCATCTCGCGCTGACGGCTGCCGGCCTGTGGCCGCGCAGCGCATTGCTCGGGCCGAACTGGACGCGGCTGCCGGCCGGCGCCGGCCGCCGGATCGCGCTGACGATCGACGACGGCCCGGACCCCGACGTCACGCCGCGCGTGCTCGACCTGCTCGATCGTTACGATGCACGCGCGACGTTCTTCTGCATCGGCGACCTCGCGCGACGCCATCCGCAGTGGATCGAAGCGATCGTCGCGCGCGGCCACGCGGTCGAGAACCACAGCCAGCGGCACCGGCATACGTTCTCGCTGTCGGGCCCCGCCGCGCTGCGGCGCGAAATCGCCGCCGCGCAGCAGACGCTGACCGAGATCGCCGGCACGCGACCGCGCTTCTTCCGCGCGCCCGCCGGCCTGCGCAATCCGTTTCTCGAGCCGGTGCTCTGCGAGTTCGGCCTGCAACTCGCCAGCTGGACGCGACGCGGCTTCGACACGCGCGAGCACGATGCGGACACCGTCGCGCGCCGCCTGCTGAACGGCCTCGCGCCCCAGGACATCCTGCTCGTGCATGACGGCCATGCGGCGCGCGATGCGCGCGGCGAACCGGTCGTGCTCGACGTGCTGCCGGCGCTGCTGCGCGCGGCCGCCGATGCGCGGTTGCAGTGGACCACGCTGCGTGCCGTGCTCACGCCCGAACCGCCCGAACCGCCCGGCCAGCCGGGGATGCCGGCACCCCCGTTTGATAAAATCTGACCATGCCCGGCGCGCCCGTCAGCCCTGCTGCGGCGCCCGTTCCGGCCACCGGATGCGACCCTCGTGAAACCTCTCCTGCTCTCGCACTTCACCGCCACCAGCTGCATCGGCCGCGGCCTCGACGCGACCCTCGACGCGCTGCGCCACGCACGCGGCGCGCTCACGCCGTGCGACTTCGAGCGCGCCGAACTCGACACCTGGATCGGCTCGGTGGACGGCGTCGATGCAGGGCCCGTGCGCGCGGATCTCGCCGATTTCGACTGCCGCAACAACCGCCTCGCGCAGCTCGGCCTCGTCCAGGACGGCTTCGACGCGCGCGTCGCGGCGGCCGTGTCGCGCCATGGCGCCGCACGCGTCGGCGTGTTCCTCGGCACGAGCACCTCCGGCATCCTCGAGACCGAACGCGCGTACGAGCAACGCGATCCGGCGAGCGGCGCACTGCCCGCCGGATTCCGCTATGCGCACACCCACAATCCGTATTCGCCGGCCGCATTCGTGCGCGCGTATTTCGCGCTGCGCGGGCCGGCGATGGCGATCTCGTCCGCGTGTTCGTCCGGCGCGAAGGTATTCGGCTCCGCGCGCCGGATGATCGAAGCGGGGCTGATCGATGCGGCCGTCGTCGGCGGCGTCGATTCGCTGTGCCTGACGACGCTGTACGGCTTCAATTCGCTCGAACTGTTGTCGCGCAAGCCGTGCCGTCCGTTCGACGTCGCGCGCGACGGCATCTCGATCGGCGAGGCCGCCGCGTTCGCACTGCTCGAACGCGTGCCGCAGGCACCCGCCGCGCTCGACGACGACGCGATCCTGCTGCTCGGCGTCGGCGAATCGAGCGATGCGCATCACATGTCGTCGCCGCATCCGGACGGGCTCGGCGCGCGCCTCGCGATCGAACAGGCGCTCGCATCGGCCCGCCTCGAGGCGGGCGACATCGACTACGTGAACCTGCACGGCACGGCGACGCCCAGCAACGACGCCGCCGAAAGCCGCGCCGTGGGCGCGCTGCTCGCCCGCACGCCGTGCAGCTCGACGAAGGGAGCGACCGGTCACACGCTCGGCGCCGCCGGCGCGCTCGAAGCAGTCATCGCCGCGCTCGCGCTGCGCGAGCAGTTCGTGCCGGCCGGCGTCAACACGACGCAAGCCGACCCGGCGCTCGCCGCCGACTACGTGCTCGCGAGCCGCGACGCGCACCTGCGTGCGGTCCTGTCCAATTCGTTCGGCTTCGGCGGCACGAATTGCAGCCTGATCCTCGGCCGCGCCGAGCACGCCCGCCGCCGGGAGCCGACATGACACTCACCGCCTTCATCGAAAGCGTCGGCCTCGTCGGGCCGGGACTGAACGACTGGCCGCACGCGGCCGACGTGCTGGCGGGCCGCGCGGCCTATGCGAGCGCGCGCACCGTGCTGCCGCCGCCGGCCGGCCTGCCGCCGGCGGAACGTCGCCGCACCGGCCCCGTGGTGCGCGTCGCGCTCGCGGTCGGGCTCGAAGCGGCAGCCGCGAGCGGTCGCGATGCCGCCACGCTCGCGACCGTATTTAGCGCGTCCGGCGGCGACGGCCAGAATTGCCACGCGATCTGCGAGACCCTCGCCGGCGACGACCGCCACCTGTCGCCCACGCGCTTTCACAACTCCGTGCACAACGCGCCGGCCGGCTACTGGAGCATCGCCACCCGTGCAATGGCGACGTCGAACGTGCTGTGCGCGCACGACGGCAGCTTTGCCGCGGGCCTGCTCGAGAGCCTGTGCCAGGTCTCGGTCGATCGCGTGCCGAGCCTGCTGATCGCCTACGACACCGACTATCCGGAGCCGCTGCGCGCGGTGCGGCCGATCGTCGACGCATTCGGCGTCGCGTTCGTGTTCGCGCCCGACGCAAGCGAACGCACGCTCGCGCGCATCGACGTGCAGCTGACCGATGCGCCGGCGACGACGCTCGCGAACCGCGAACTCGACGCGCTGCGCGCCGGCAATCCGGCCGCGCGTGCGCTGCCGCTGCTCGAAGCACTCGCCGCACGGCGCGCGACGCGCGTCGTGCTCGACTATCTGGAAGACGCACGCGTGCAGGTCGATATCGCGCCGCCGGATGTGGCTGCGGAGCACGCGCGATGACGGCGCCCGTCTCGACGCCGATGCCGATGCCGCCGGCGACGCTCGATCGCGCATGGATCGCCGCGCACATTCCGCACGACGGCGCGATGTGCGTGCTCGATCAGGTCGAAGCATGGGATGCCGCGCGCATCCGCTGCAGCGCGACGAGCCACTGCGATCCGCACAACCCGCTGCGCTCGCGCGGCCGGCTCGCGTCGGTCTGCGGAATCGAATATGCGGCGCAGGCGATGGCCGTGCACGGCGCGCTGCTCAATACGCAACAGGAACAGATGGAACACGCGCGGCCGCGCGCCGGCTATCTCGCGAGCGTGCGCAACGTCGACGCGTTCGTCGATCGGCTCGACACGTTCGCGCTGCCGCTGATCGTCGACGCCGAACGCATCGGCGGCGACGACCATTCCGTGCTGTACGGCTTCGCGCTGCGCTGCGGCGATCGCGTGCTGCTCAGCGGCCGAGCCGCGGTGATGCTCGATGCATCGGCGGCCGGCGCACGCGTTCCGCCACAGGTCGGCCACGCAGGCCCCCGATGAATTTGCCCAAGGAAACCAGGTCGTGAAAGCACGTCAGTTCATTTGCAGCGCAATCGTTCTCGCGCTGATCAGCCCGATCGCGCCCGCGGACATGTCGGAAGTGAAGCAGGACATCAAGCGCGATTCGAAGGAAGCCGCGCACAAGACCGGCGAGGCCGCGCGCAGCTTCGGCCATGCGACCGCGAGCGCCGCGAAGACGGTCGGCCACGGCATCGCGCATGTATCGCGCGAGGGCTGGGATGCGACCAAGCGCACGACGAAGCGAATCTTCCACAAGAATGATTCGGGCGAAGGCGCGCAGAAGGGCGATTGAGGGTGAGCGTCCCGCGCACCGCAGGCAGGATGCGCGGGATGCGGCACGACGCTCGAGTGCGCCGCTGCCGCACCGCCACCGTCAGCGCACGCCGCTGCGCGTGCGGCGCGCCGGCCTGCGTGCGAAGCACTTGCCGTATGCGACGAACCGGCAATCGCGATGATCGAAATTTCGCAGCAGCCGTGCACGGCGCCGCTCGAGCCAGTGAAGCGCGATCGCCATCGTCAGCGCGACGGCCAGTGCCGAGCCGCCGATCGCGAGTCCCATCCAGGTTTCACCCATGCCTCCTCCGGAATGCGAGGCCGGTGCGGCACGCATGCCGCGACGCGGTGGCCGGAGCGCGGGCGCATGCGGCCCGCCGCATGTGCGGCGAACCTGCGTCCGTGATCCATCACCGCGCGCGTGCGCGTCGCCCCGGCGCTGGATACAGCGGGAGCACGGCCCGGACTTGCGCGAACGCCGCCCGGGCCGCCGCGCGCGTCAGTGCATGTGCTGGCCGCCGTTGATCGCGATGTTGGAGCCCGTCACGAAGCCGGCGTCCTCCGAGCACAGATACGCGACCAGCGCCGCGACTTCCTCGGGCTTGCCGAGCCGGCCCGCCGGAATCTGCGGGAGGATCTTCGTATCGAGGATGTCCTGCGGGATCGCCGTGACCATCTTCGTCGCGAGATAGCCCGGCGACACGGTGTTCACCGTCACGCCCTTGCGCGCGGTCTCGAGCGCGAGCGATTTCGTGAAGCCGTGCATGCCGGCCTTCGCGGCCGCGTAGTTGGTCTGGCCGATCGAACCCTTCGAGCCGTTGACCGACGCGATGTTGACGATGCGCCCCCAGCCGCGCTCGACCATGCCGTCGCAAACCGGCTTCGTCATGTTGAACACGGAATCGAGATTGGTGCGGATCACCGCGTCCCAGTTGACCTTGTCGAGCTTGCGCAGCGTCATGTCGCGCGTGATGCCCGCGTTGTTCACCAGGATGTCGACCGGGCCGACTTCCCGGACGATTTTCTCGATGCATTGCTGGCACGAATCGTAATCGGCCACGTCCACCGGATACGCGTGGAATTCGCGACCGGCCGTGTGCATCTCGGTCAGCCAGCGATCGGCACCGGTATTGTTCGGCGAATACGTGACAACGACCTGGTAGCCAGCGTCGTTCAACCGGATGCTGATCGCTTCGCCAAGACCGCCCATCCCACCTGTCACAACTGCAATTCGCTTAGTCATCCTATTAGTTACCGAGAAGAAAAGTAATCAATGGTGCGCGGCGGCGACATGGCACATGCCGCCGCCCCACCGCTTCGATGCGCGCGCGCCCGCGTTGCCGACGCGGCGCGCACCGGAACATCACGCCTGTTGCGGGTTGCTCGTTGCGCGCGAAAGCTGCTTCGCGCGTGCGCGGCGCAGGCCTGCGCCGCACGCGTGCTTGATCGTCAGGCCCGGCTCAACCGCGCTCGACCGCGAGTGCGACACCCATCCCGCCGCCGATGCACAGCGACGCCAGCCCGCGCTTCGCATCGCGCTTGACCATCTCGTGCAGCAGCGTCACCAGGATCCGGCAGCCCGACGCGCCGATCGGGTGGCCGATCGCGATCGCCCCGCCGTTCACGTTCACCTTCGACGTGTCCCAGCCCATTTGCTTGTGCACCGCCAGCGCCTGCGCCGCGAAGGCCTCGTTGATTTCCATCAGGTCCAGGTCGCCCGGCGTCCAGCCCGCGCGCTCCAGCGCACGGCGCGAGGCCGGCACCGGACCCATGCCCATCACGCTCGGATCCACGCCCGCATTCGCATACGCCTTGATCCGCGCAAGCGGCGTCAGGCCCAGCGCCGCCGCCTTCTGCGCCGACATCACCAGCACCGCCGCCGCGCCGTCGTTCAGCCCCGACGCGTTCGCCGCCGTCACCGAGCCGTCCTTCGCGAACGCCGGCTTCAGCCCGGCCAGCGACTCCGCCGTCACGCCGTGACGCACGAACTCGTCGGTCGCGAACTGCAGCGGCTCGCCCTTGCGCTGCGGAATCGACACCGGCACGATCTCGTCGTTGAAGCGGCCGGCCTTCTGCGCGGCTTCCGCCTTGTTCTGCGACAGCGCCGCGAACGCGTCCTGCTCGTCGCGCGTGATCCCGTATTCCTTCGCGACGTTCTCCGCCGTGATGCCCATGTGGTACTGGTTGTACACGTCCCACAGGCCGTCGACGATCATCGTGTCGACCAGCTTCGCGTCACCCATCCGGAACCCGTCGCGCGAGCCCGGCAGCACGTGCGGCGCCGCGCTCATGTTTTCCTGGCCGCCGGCGATCACGATCTCCGCGTCGCCCGCCGCGATCGCGTTCGCCGCCAGCATCACGGCCTTCAGGCCCGAGCCGCACACCTTGTTGATCGTCATGCCCGGCACCGCGCTCGGCAGGCCGGCCTTGATCAGCGACTGACGCGCCGGGTTCTGCCCCGAGCCCGCCGCCAGCACCTGGCCCATGATCACTTCGCTCACCTGCTCGGGCTTCACGCCCGAGCGCTCCAGCACCGCGCGAATCACCGTCGCGCCAAGTTCCGGTGCCGCGATCTTCGCGAGCGAGCCGCCGAATTTGCCGACCGCGGTCCGCGCGGCCGATACGATCACTACGTCCGTCATGTTCAGTTCCTGCTTTGAAATCAGTGGGTCGATCCGAATTGTGTGCCGGTGCCGGTACGGCACTGCGGCCGGTGCGGGCGCATGAGCGCCGCGCGGCTCGCGATGCGGCTGCACGTTCGCGCGCATGCGCGCGGCACATCCGCGTGTTCCGGCCGTTCCCGGGCACGCCGCGGCGAGCCGGAGGGTTGCCGGCCGCCACGCGGCACACGCGGCGGCCGGCGCCTTCCGGCGCCGCTCACTCCTCACTCATGTCGCGCCTGCGCGCGACACGCGCTCATGCAGCCGAGTCGCGCGAAGCCGCTTCCTTGCGTGCGGCGGTGGCCGTCTGCTTGGCACCGCGCGCCGTCGTTTCGCTGACCGCATCGAAACCGCTTTGCGCGGCCTCGATCGCCTGCCCCGTCGCTGCGCGCACGGAATCGGCCGCGGCCGTCGCCGCGGACAGCGCCGAGTTCAGCGCGGCGACCACCGGGGCCGAACCGGCCGGCGCGTGCTTCGACAGTTCGCCGAACACGTCCTTCACGCGCTTGTCGTTCTGCTCGTACTGAACCTGCGCGACCTTCGCCCACTCGGCCTGCGTCGACACCGCGATGTCGAACAGGTGGCGGCCGTACGCGATGGCCTTACCGGCCGCTTCCTGCGGGACGGCGACCTGCTGCGCGAATCCCGCGGCCGGGTTGCTGGTGTTGAACGCGTTCTTCAGCTTGTCCTCGTACTCTTCGAGCGCCGTCTTGGCCGCTTGTACATTGAGTTCGACGACAGCCTCGAAACCGTTGATCGCCGGACGGGCAAGCGCGAACCATGCGGCGATCCCGGACTGATAATCGGCGGCGAATTTTTCGGGGGCAAATACGGACATCGGGTACGCTCCTGTTGGCAATTTGCGAGAAACGACACAAAGAAAAACGGAAGTCAGATCGGAGGCCTGCTCCCTTATTTTCAACCCGCAGACGGCATTGAATGCGAGAAGTTGAAGAACGCATTTTAGGTGCATTAATTGTCAATTAAATGGCATTAATGCTAGGTGAAAACCCTTAAGGGTTGAAATGATCGCCTGGCGGCCGCGGCGCGCCTAATGGGGTCGCCCCGCAACGCCCCGCTCTAAAAAGACTTTTACATTTGTACACCTTCGCGCACCGCGCCAATCGGCAATATTTACCCTATCACCATTTCCGTTATTTGAAAATAGGTGCGCATGAAAACAGAAAAAACCATCCATGTAATCGTTTTTCTTAGGTTTTATTCTGAAATCGTTATCGTGATTATTTCCGGAATCGGAATATGAATTATTAACAATGAATTCAATTATCAGATGAATTGCCGCGCATGGTGGCGATGCCTCACCCGACCAGCTCGCGATGGAGCGCGCGAAACTCCTGCGCGAGCTTGTGTGCCGGCTCGAGATGGATCACCGGCGTCGACTGCTGATGCGACTCGCGGATCTTCACCGATGCCGACAGCCGCGACGCCAGCACCGGCAACCCTTCGTCGATGAGCTCGTCGACCAGCCGCTGCGGCAGGCTTGCACGCGGCTGGAACTGGTTGATGATGATCCCTTCGACCTCGAGCGCCGCGTTATGGTCCTGCTGGATTTCCTTCACGTTATCGAGCAGCGTGTACAGCGCGCGGCGCGAGAAGTCGTCGCAGTCGAACGGAATCAGGCAGCGCTCGACCGCGATCAGCGCCGAGCGCGTGTAGAAGTTCAGCGCGGGCGGCGTGTCGATATAGACGGCGTCATAGGTGTCGAGCTCGTTCAGCGCGTCGCGCAGCTTGTAGATCTTGTAGCGCGACTCGAGCTTGCCGTGCAGCGTGTCGAGATCCGGATGCGCGGGCATCACATCGAGGTTCTCGAATGGGGTCCGATGAATGAACGACGCGGTATCGACCGGCCGGAAGTTGAACGTCAGCGCGGTTTCGAAGAAATCAGCGGCAGTCGGACCGACTTCGGCCGCCCGGTCGCCGAGCAGATATTGCGTCGAGTTCGCCTGTGCATCGAGATCGACGACAAGCGTGCGCATCCCCTCGCTGGCGCTGATCGCCGCCAGATTACAGACGATCGTCGATTTGCCCACGCCCCCCTTCTGGTTGAACACAACACGCCGCATAGTCCCCTCTCGATCGAAGCCACCGGAAGACACCAGCATACCCGAGACAGGTTGGCTGCCGTATTGCGACATGCCTCGGGATGTGCGGCGAATTGCCGAGCCCCATGCGTGCATCGATGTGCGCCCGCCGCGGATGCCTCCGCTGCCGCCCGCCTTCGATGGTTGCGTGATCCAGACAGACAGCCGGGCACGCGGCCCCGCTACGCCGGCCCGCTGGAGTCGCGCTGATGAACGACGAAGGCGGGGCACCGGATCACTCCGATGCCCCGCCTTCAGTGACTACGATAAGCGACGGTCAGCTTCGCGGGGGGCCGGCGAAAAGCCCGCCCCCCGCGTCGAGACCGATGCGCTTACCGGGACGCAAGGCCAACCGGACGGCCAACACCGACCTGTTGCACCGCCGCGGCCGGGCCGGTTGCCACGCTCGACTCAATACGCCCGTAGTTCACGCCAGCCAGACCACCGTAGAGCTGGTTATACCCCGGGACATAGTTGATGCGGCTGCTCGTGGAGCCCTTATGCAGCGTGCCCACGTTCATGCCGACGAGACCGCCGAGGCGCGCGCCGACACCGCCGCTCACCGTGCCCGACGATTCCGACTCCGACACGAAGTTGCCGTTGGTGCCGACCAGACCGCCGACGTTCGCATAATTGCCGCCCGTCACGTTGCCAGTCGCCGTGCTACCCGCAACACGGCCCGCCATGTCATTCATGCCGATCAGGCCGCCTACAACGCTATTCATACCGGCGCTCACCGCGCCGGATGCGTTCGACTTGGACACGCGGCCGTCGTTGTGGCCGACCAGGCCGCCGGCGTACGCGGAGTTGCCGGCCTCCACCTTGCCGGACGCCTCGCTATTCGCAATGTCTCCGTTCGCGTTCTTGCCGGCCAGACCGCCGACGTTCGCGGAATCGCCCGCTACGACCTTGCCTGACGCCTTGCCACCCGCGATGGTGCCGCCGTTCATGCCGACGAGGCCGCCTGCGGTGCTCTTCATGCCAGCGCTCACGTTACCGGTCGCGCTGGACCCGCCGACGACACCCGTGTTGACGCCGACGAGACCGCCCGCGAGGCTGAAAGCGCCGCCCGTCACCTGGCCGTGAGCCTCCGATCCGGAAATCGTGCCCTTGTCGTTATTGCCGACCAGACCACCGATTTGGCTGGCTCCGCCGCTGGTTACGTCGCCGCGTGCGATCCCCACCGTGATTTGCCCCTTGTTTTGACCCACGAGGCCACCGATAAGCGCTGCCGACTTGTCGGTCACGTTGCCCGTGGCCGTTCCGTTCGCCAGGGTGCCCTCGTTCACGCCCACGAGACCGCCGATCGCGGCCGAGCCGACGCCCGACACATTGCCTGACGCCGTTCCATTGGCGACCGTGCCGAGAAGATGCCGGCCAATGAGGCCGCCGATGGTGGAGCCGGACGCGGTGCTGTTGACCGCGCCGCTCGCCGACACATTCGAGAGCGAACCGCGGTTCACGCCGATGAGCCCGCCGATCACGGAGCCGCCGGCGCCGCGCACAGTGCCGCTCGCCGACGAATTGGCGATGCTCGTGCCGACGTCGTTATCGCCCACCAGACCACCGATGCTGCCGTTACGGCCGCTGACGGTGACGTTGACGCTCGACGACGAATTGTCGATCGCGCCCGTGCCGACCTTACCGTTCACGCTGTTCACGCCGACCAGACCGCCCACCTTCGCATTCGTCTGCGCCAGCGTGATGCTTCCCGCGCTGCTCGAATTCGAGATCACGGCACCTCGGTTAACGCCGACCAGGCCGCCCACGCCGCCGTAGACCCAGCTCTGATCCGCGACCCCACCCGAAATGGTCGTATTGGCCGAGCTGTTGCTGATCGTCCCCAGCTTCTCCGGACGGCCCGCAATCGTGTAGCTTTCGCCGACGAGCCCGCCCATCGCCAACGTGGCCCAGCTGCCCGCGATGCGCCCCGTGACCGACGACCGATCGATGTCGCCGCCGAGGTTGGAGCCCACGAGACCGCCCAGCACCTGCATGCGCGACGTCCCGCCGTTCACTACCACGTTCGTCGCGTTCACGTTGGAAATGACACCGGTGTCCGTATTCACGCCCGCGAGGCTGCCGATCAGCGCCGGCCCGTTGCCCGTGTACGATTGCGCGCCCGTCACGTTCACCGACGCGAGCTTCAGGTTGCCGATGTAGCCGGAGTTCACCGAGAACAGGCCGATGAACGGGCCGGTGCCGTACACCGATACGTTGCTGACCGTGTTGCCCAGGCCGTCGAACTTGCCGAAGAACGTGCGGTCATTGCCGATGCTCCGGAACTGGCGGCCACCGCCGTCGATTGCGCTGCCGAGCACGTAGCGGCCCGACAGGTCGTTGTCGATCGAACGCAGTTGATCGACGCTGTTGATCACGCGATACGCGTCGCCGTTCGAACGATACGACGCATTCGCACCCGACAGCGTGACGGCGCCGTTGCCGTTCACCGCCAGACCGCTGCCCGGATTCAGTTCGAGGCTCGCGTTGCGGCCGCCCAGCGACAGCTTGTCGTTCACGCGGATCTGCTGCGCCGCGTTCACCGTGACGCCCGCGTTGTCGCCCGTCGCCGTCACCGGCCCGCCCAGCTCCACGTCGCCTTGACGCGACGTCAGCGTCAGCCCGTTGTCGCTGTTCCAGGTAACCGGCGCGTCCACCTTCAGCGTGCCGGTCGTGCGAGCGAGTTCGACGTTGGTCGTGCCGAGATTGCGCGCCAGCGTGTCCGCACCGATCGCGGCATCCGAACCGCCCGAACCGCCGACCTGCTGGCCGCCAATCACGAGCGCGCGCGATGCGGCGCTCTTGCCCACGCCGGCATTCGCCGACTCGATCGTCCACTTGCCCGCCACGCCATCGTGCCCGCGCGTGTCGACCGCCGCCGTGTCCGCTACGCGCACTGCGGCGCCCTTCGTCACCACTGCGCCGTGCCCTTCCGCGCCCGCCAGCGTGCTCGCGTCCAGCGTACCGGCCACTTGCACCGCGCCTTCGCCGCCGTCCAGCGTGATCCGGCCCGCGACGTTCTTCAGCCCCTTCGCCTCGATCGTCCCGCTGTTGTTCACCACCGTGCCCAGCAGGTTGTCCGCCGAGCGTGCCGACATCAGCACCTGGCCGCCGTCGGCCTTCAGCAGGCCGCCGTTGCTCACCAGCGCGTCGACCGCCGCGCCGTTCACCTCGAGGCTCAGCAGCTTGCTGCCGTCGAAGTTCACCTTCACGTCATTGCCCGCGCCCAGCGCGACCGTGCCCATCTGCGCCTGGATCACGCCGTTGTTCGCCACCTGGGCGCCCAGCAGCGCGACACCGCCGCCTTCCGCCGCCGTGATCGTGCCCTGGTTCACCACCTGGCCTGCCGACTTACCGGTAAAGCGGAAGTTGCCGTCCAGGAAATCCTTGTTCGAGATGTCGCGCGTCGACGCCACCAGGCCGCCCACGTTCACTTGCGCGCCCGATCCGAACAGCACCCCGTTCGGGTTCACCAGGAACACCTTGCCGTTCGCATCGATGCGGCCTTCGATGTTGCTGCCGTTCGCACCGACCACCCGGTTCAGCGCCAGCGACTGGTTCGTCGGCTGATTGAACGACACGCGCTCGCCGCCGGCGACGCTGAAGTCCTGCCAGTTCGTGATCAGCTTGTCCGTATGCTGGTTGATCGACATCGTCTTGTTGTCGGCCGACGTCGCGAAGTCCCCCTTGCCCGACACGATCTCGGCGCCCGTCGGCAGAGCATATGCGCTCGATGCCGCGAAGCCCAGCAGCGACACGGCCGCCGCGATTACCCGGCGGCCTCCTGCCTTGCCGCGCCGACGCGCGTTCTCGCCCGCCACGCTCCAGCATCCGTTCGCTTGATTCCAGACCAGTGCATAAGCCTTGTTCATCTTTGGTTTCCTTGTTGTATTTACTGCCAAACCCTGCGTAATGCAGGCGCTCGTCCAGACGCTCAGAAATACTGAGTCGCCTGAAACCAGATTCGCGGAGAGCCGGCGGACGACGCCAGCCCTTCGCTGGAGGCGAACGGCCATGCGGCCGCCACCGTGATTTGATGCCCCTTCCCGTACCATCCCGCGCCGAGCCCCGCGGCCTGCATGCGGATGATGTTGGTGTCCTTGAACACGCGATGCTTGTTGATGCCGACCCGGCCGGCGTCGACGAACGTGCTGACCCGCCAGCCGGGCGCCACCGCATAACGCAATTCCGCGCTCGCCTGCCACCCCTGATCGCCGCTGCCCGAGCCGAGCGTATAGGCGCGCACGCCGTACGGGCCGCCCAGACTGAACTGCTCGGACGCGTCGAGATTGCCCGACGACAGCTGGCCGCTGAACTGCGTGTAGAACTGGAAGCGCGAGCCGAGCGCCTGAAGGCGCATCACGCTGATGCCGAGTTTCTTGAAGGTGCCGCGCGTCTTGACGAACCCCTGCGCTCCAAGGACGTCGGCGGTGCGCAGACGGCCCGCGCCGGCCGAAACGGAGAAGGCGGTGGTGCCGCCGCCCAGCAATGCGTCGTCGCTGTTGCCGCTCAGCGTGAGAGTCCATAGACCGACGTTCTTGTCGTCCTGTATTTGGAACGCGCGATAGTCGTCGTGAAGGTTCTTGTTCTCGTATTGGAGTTGCGCGTTCAGGTTGAACGCGCGGCCGCGCAGCAGCGGCTGGACGACAAATGCGCTCTGGATGTTGGCGCGGCTGTGCAGATCGAGTTCCTCGAAGCCTTCGCCGACCTTCGAATGCAGATTCGAATAGCCGACGCCGACGCGCGTGGACCACGGCCCGACGGGTAGCTGGTACGACGCGCTGTAATAGCGCTGGAGTTCGTCGCTTCCCATGCCGCGCAACGTGAGCCGGTCGCCGATGCGCAGCGGCGAGTTGACCGCGACGCTGCCCGTGAGCCGGTAGCGCCCGGTCGACAGATTGCCGTAGTTGTCCGCCTCGAGCGTTCCCGTCGCGATCGGTCCGGGGTCGGCGTCGATTACCAGATCGGTCGAGCCCTGCGAGCGCCCCGAACGCAACGTGCCCTTGGCGTCGACGCCGGGCAGGTCGCCGACGAGCAGCAGGCTGCGCGCCAGATCGGCGCCGCGCACTGCCTCGCCCGGACGCAGCGCGGACAACGGCTGGCGCACCACGCTGTCCAGCACGCGCGAGCGGTTATGGAGTTCGATCCGGTCGTAGCGGCCTTCCAGCACGTCGATCCGGACGATGCCGTCGTCGATGTCCTGACGCGGCAGATAGGCACGCGCGAGCACATAGCCGTGCTCGCGGTAATAGGAGGTGATGCGCGCCGCCGCCGCCTGCAGCTCTCCGAAACTCAGCTCCCGCCCGGTCAGGTCCTGGACGAGCGCCTCGAGCTGCGCCGACGTGAACACCCGGTTGCCGCCGATCGCGAACGCGCGAACCGTCACGCGCGGCCCCGCATCGGCCCCGTCGGTCACGGGCGCGGCCTGCTCGCCGCGCTCGATGCTCAATTCGGGTGCCGGCGCGACCGGCAGCGCCGGGCGCACGGATTCGATTTCGCGCATCGACTGGCCCGCGTTCGGCACCTGCGAAAGGGCGATGCCGGGCAGCAACAGCCCCATCGCCGCGCAGCAGCCCAATGCGTACGGCCTACCGCCGCCGTGACCGGCAACGGGCCCGCACGGCGCCCCTGGCCGGGTGTCGTCGCGACTACGACGCGTGACGTCGAAGTGCCGGGTCGCAAAAAAGTACAGGAAACCTCGGCCGTAATGATCCATCATTCAACTCGGTAAACCACCATTTGCATTCGCTACCGAATCGTAGGTTCCAGCCGTATTGAGGTAAATAATACAAGTACGATTTATTATTCAAAAATCGCAACATTTTCGATAAATTCCTAATAAACCACGAAAAAAACTACGTATCCATCAAGTTTTTTATCGCCTCCCGCTGCCTGGCTCCATGATTGACATGACGGCTCCCCACCGCCAAATCAGTTGGTATCCTAACGATATCGACGTGACAAGGTCCGCCCGGCGTCGATCGGACATGCGGAAACAATGAAGGAATGCGGACCGTGTCTGGGGGCCGTCAGCGGATCGGCCTGCGGGAGTGGGAGGCCATGGGTGCGAAAGCGCTGCCTGGCGCCGGCCATTCGGGGCGCACGATCCCAAAGGAAAGGAAAATCCGCCCCTGAAATCGAATCGGATTTGATCCGCCAGGGCTGAAAACGACTAAAAAAAACCCGCCGAAAGGCGGGTTGATCTTTACAGATTTCGGTTACGAGACATCAGAACGGAATATCGTCGTCCATCTCGTCGAAGCCGCCGCCTGCCGGCGCGCTCGGACGGCTCTGGCCGCCGCCTGCGCCACCTGCGCCGCCGCGCGGTGCGCCGCTGGCACGACCGCCACCGCCGCCACCGCCGCGCTCCATCTGCTCGCCGCCGCGACCGCCGCCGCCGCCACCACCGTAGCCGCCGCCGTAACCGCCTTCGTCACTGCCGCCACCGCCGCCGGCCGAGCCGCCGCGGCCACCCAGCATCTGCATCTGGTCGGCGACGATTTCGGTCGAGTAGCGATCCTGGCCGTCCTGGCCTTGCCACTTGCGCGTGCGGATACGGCCCTCGATATAGACCGACGAACCCTTCTTCAGGTATTCGCTGACGATTTCCGCCAGACGGCCGAAGAAGGCGACGCGGTGCCACTCGGTCATTTCCTTGAAATCGCCGCTTGCCTTGTCCTTGTAGCGATCGGTCGTCGCGAGACGGATGTTCGCAACCGCGTCGCCGCTCGGCAGGTAACGGACTTCAGGATCGGCGCCGAGATTGCCGACGAGGATGACCTTGTTGACGGATGCCATGTGTTTCTCCAGTAAATTCGATGCCGGGCCGCTCGCGAAAGTCGTCGGAGCGGCCCGCCGGACAAGCCGGCGAGCGCCGCCCGTGCGTGTCCGAAAAGTAGGTTCAGGCCTTGCGCGGCGGCGCTTTCATGCTGGCCGCGATTATAAGCCACGCCGCCACGAGCCCAGAACACGCATAGAAGACGGTGTTCGCGCCGCCGTGCTTCAGCAGCCAGCCGCCCACAATGCCCCCGAGCGCGAGCCCGATCGATTGCGTGGTGTTGTAGACGCCGGTGGCCGCGCCCTTGCGCGAACCGGGCGCGAGCTTCGACACGAGCGACGGCTGCGATGCTTCCAGGATGTTGAAGCCCAGGAAGTACACGAACAGGATCGCCGCCACAATCAGAATGGTATGCGGTGCGCTGCCCAGCAACAATTGGCCGATCAGGATAGCGAGGATCCCGCCGAGCAGGACCGGCTTCATCTTGCCCCGTTTTTCCGCGACGATGATCGCCGGGACCATCATCACGAACGCGAGCCCCATCACCGGCAGGTAGATCTTCCAGTGCGCGGCGACCGGCAGCCCGCCGTCGACCAGCAGGCGCGGCACGACGAGAAACAGCGCCGTCTGCGTCGCGTGCAGCACGAGCACGCCGAAGTTCAGGCGCAGCAGTTCGCCGTTGTGCAGCACCTCGGCGAACGGCGCCGGCACGTGCACGGGCTTCGCCGCGTCGGGAACGATCCACACGACGACGCCGATCGCGAGGATCGACAGCACGCCGACGATCGCGAACAGCCCGCTCATCCCGACCCAGTGGAACACGATCGGCGCGCCGACGATCGCGACCGCGAACGACACGCCGATCGAGCCGCCGACCATCGCCATCGCCTTCGTGCGGTTCTGCTCGGAGGTCAGGTCGGCGATGAACGCGAGCACCGCGGACGACACGGCGCCCATCCCCTGGATCACGCGACCGACGATGATCCACGTGATGTCGTGCGCGAACGCGGCGACGAAGCTGCCGAGCGCGAAGATCACGAGGCCCGCGGCGATCACCGGCTTGCGGCCGAACTTGTCGGACGCCCACCCGTAGAAGATGTAGAACAGCGACTGCGTGACGCCGTAGGCCCCGAGCGCGATGCCCACGAGCAGCACGTTGTCGCCGCCCGGGATGGTTTTCGCGTAGACCGAGAACACCGGCATGATCATGAACAGGCCGAGCATGCGCAGCGCGAAGATCGCCGCGAGCGACGTGGTCGCGCGCAGTTCGGGCGCACTCATGCGGGAAGACGTGGCGGACGGATTGGACATCGGGAATGAATTTCGAATGATCGGAATGTCCGCCCGGCGGCGGGCGGCGGAAGATCAGGGCCACCGGCCCGGCAGGCTGGCAGGCGCTTTCCGGGACGTCCGACGGGCAGCCCGCGGGCCGCCCGAAGCCGTGCGGCGCGGCCGCTTCCCCGGCGTGGGCACCGCCTTGCTGCCAGTTGCTGCAAAGGCTGGGGAGCCCCAACGACGGCCTCGAAAAGCCGTTATAGTAGCAGGTTTGGTTCCCTCCATTTTCGCCAGGTTCATGGAACAGATCCGTATCCGTGGGGCACGCACCCACAACCTGAAAAACGTCAATCTCGACCTGCCGCGCCACAAGCTGATCGTGATTACCGGGTTGTCCGGGTCGGGCAAGTCGTCGCTCGCGTTCGACACCCTTTATGCAGAGGGCCAGCGCCGCTACGTCGAAAGCCTGTCCGCATACGCCCGCCAGTTCCTGCAGTTGATGGAGAAACCCGATGTCGACCTGATCGAGGGCCTGTCGCCCGCGATCTCGATCGAGCAGAAGGCGACGTCCCACAACCCGCGTTCGACCGTCGGCACGGTCACCGAGATCCACGACTACCTGCGACTTTTGTTCGCACGTGTCGGCACGCCGTACTGCCCCGACCACGACATCCCGCTCGAGGCGCAGAGCGTGTCGCAGATGGTCGACGCGGCGCTCGCGCTGCCCGAGGAAACCAAGCTGATGATCCTCGCGCCCGTCGTCGCGAACCGCAAGGGCGAGCACGCCGAGCTGTTCGAGGACATGCAGGCGCAGGGCTTCGTGCGCTTTCGCGTGCGCTCGGGCGGCGGCACCGCGAACGAAGGCGTCGCGAAGATCTACGAGGTCGAGTCGCTGCCGAAGCTCAAGAAGAACGACAAGCACACGATCGACGTCGTCGTCGACCGCCTGAAGGTGCGCCCGGACATGAAGCAGCGCCTCGCGGAATCGTTCGAGACCGCGCTGCGCCTCGCCGACGGCCGCGCGATCGCGCTCGAGATGGATACCGACCACGAACACCTGTTCAGCTCGAAGTTCGCGTGCCCGATCTGCTCGTACTCGCTGCAGGAGCTCGAGCCGCGCCTGTTCTCGTTCAACAACCCGATGGGTGCGTGCCCCGAATGCGACGGCCTCGGCCAGATCACGTTCTTCGACCCGAAGCGGGTCGTCGCGCACCCGTCGCTGTCGCTCGCCGCGGGCGCCGTGAAGGGCTGGGACCGCCGCAACCAGTTCTACTTCCAGATGCTGCAGAGCCTCGCGGCGTTCTACGAATTCGACATCGACGCCGCGTTCGAGGATCTGCCCGAAAAGATCCGCAAGGTGCTGCTGTTCGGTTCGGGCAAGCAGACGATCCCGTTCTCGTACATCAACGAGCGCGGCCGCACGACGATCCGCGAGCACGTGTTCGAAGGGATCATCCCGAACCTCGAGCGCCGCTACCGCGAGACCGATTCGGTCGCGGTGCGCGAAGAACTCGCGAAGTACCAGAACAACCAGCCGTGCCCGTCGTGCGAAGGCACGCGGCTGCGCCGCGAGGCGCGCCACGTGCGGGTCGGCGCGGGCGACTACGCGCGCGGCATCTATGAAATCAGCGGCTGGCCGCTGCGCGACGCGCTCGGCTATTTCGCCGGCCTGTCGCTCGACGGCGCGAAACGCGAGATCGCCGACAAGGTGATCCAGGAAATCGTCGCGCGCCTGACCTTCCTGAACAACGTCGGCCTCGACTACCTGTCGCTCGAGCGCAGCGCCGAGACGCTGTCCGGCGGCGAGGCGCAGCGGATCCGGCTCGCGTCGCAGATCGGCTCGGGCCTGACCGGCGTGATGTACGTGCTCGACGAGCCGTCGATCGGCCTGCACCAGCGCGACAACGACCGCCTGATCGCGACGCTCAAGCACCTGCGCGACCTCGGCAACTCGGTGATCGTCGTCGAGCACGACGAGGACATGATCCGCACGGCCGACTACGTCGTCGACATGGGCCCCGGCGCGGGCGAGCACGGCGGCGTGGTCGTCGCCGAAGGCACGCCGAAGCAGGTGCAGTCGAACCCGCAGTCGCTCACAGGCCAGTATCTGGTCGGCAAGCGCACGATCGAGTATCCGGACGAGCGGATCGCGCCCGATCCCGAGCGGATGCTGCGTATCGTCGACGCGCACGGCAACAACCTGAAGCACGTCGACCTCGAGTTGCCGGTCGGCCTGCTGACCTGCATCACCGGCGTGTCGGGCTCCGGCAAGTCGACGCTGATCAACGACACGCTGTATCACGCGGTCGCGCGCCACCTGTACGGCTCGTCGGCCGAGCCGGCGCCCCACGAGGCAATCGAGGGTCTCGAGCACTTCGACAAGGTGATCAACGTCGACCAGTCGCCGATCGGCCGCACGCCGCGCTCGAACCCGGCCACCTACACGGGCCTGTTCACCCCGATCCGCGAGCTGTTCTCGGGCGTGCCGACCGCGAAGGAGCGCGGCTACGATCCGGGCCGCTTCTCGTTCAACGTGAAGGGCGGCCGCTGCGAGTCGTGCCAGGGCGACGGCGTGCTGAAGGTCGAGATGCACTTCCTGCCGGACGTCTACGTGCCGTGCGACGTGTGCCACGGCAAGCGCTACAACCGCGAAACGCTCGACGTGCATTACAAGGGCAAGAACATCAGCGAAGTGCTCGACATGACGGTCGAACAGGCGTACGAATTCTTCAGCGCGGTGCCGGTGATCGCCCGCAAGCTGAAGACGCTGCTCGACGTCGGCCTCGGCTACATCCGCCTCGGCCAGTCGGCCACGACGCTGTCGGGCGGCGAGGCGCAGCGCGTGAAGCTGTCGCTGGAGCTGTCGAAGCGCGACACGGGCCGCACGCTGTACATCCTCGACGAGCCGACCACCGGCCTGCACTTCCACGACATCGCGCTGCTGCTCGAGGTGATTCACCGGTTGCGCGACCAGGGCAACACGGTCGTGATCATCGAGCACAATCTCGACGTGATCAAGACGGCCGACTGGGTGATCGACCTCGGCCCCGAAGGCGGTGCCGGCGGCGGCCAGATCATCGCGCAGGGCACGCCCGAGGAGGTCGCGAAGACCAAGGCGAGCTTCACCGGCAAGTACCTCGCGCCGCTGCTCAAGCGTTCGCCCCGCAAGGCGGCGGCCGGCTGAACGGTTCCGTCCCCGCGCGCGGGCGCCCCGGCCGCGCGCCTGCCGGCGCCCGCCGCGGCGCCGGTCTCCTCGTTTTCCCTTGTGCGGTTTTCCCTTCTGCGTTTACACCACGAGCCAAACTGTCCCGTGACGGACCATAATGGCAGCTATACTTTACGGTCGTAAGGTTCGCTATCCGCACCAATCCGGTGCGACGCCGGGCGAGCACCGTCCTGCCGCCCACCGCGCGGTGCGACACACGAACGACAGGAATCCACGATGGAGAAGCAACAAGAGTCGCGCGACGCGCAGAGCCGCGAGCCCCACCTGCGCAGCGTGCGGCTGACGAGCGACTTCAGCCTGCCGAAGCTGTCGGCGATCGAGATCGGCAGCTATCTGTTCGCCCTCGTCGCGATGGTGCTCGTCATCGAACTCAGGCTGCTGGGCGGGCTGCTGGCCGGCATGCTGGTCTATCAGCTGATCCACGCGATCGCGCCGGTGATCGAACGCCACACGACGAGCATGCGCGCGCGCTGGGTCGCCGTCGTGCTGCTGTCGATCGCGATCGTCGGCGGCCTCACGGGCCTGACGATCGGCATCATCGATCACTTCGAGCATACGGTACCGAACCTGCAGAGCCTGCTCGGCCAGTTGATGCAGATCGTCGAGCAGACGCGCGCCCGCACGCCGGCCTGGATCGCGAACCTGCTGCCCGTCGACGTCGAACAGATGAAAACCAAGGCGGCGCTGCTGATGCACTCGCACATGGATCAGCTCCAGCAAGGCGGCAAGAGCGTCGCGCGCGGCTTCGGCCATGTGCTGTTCGGGATGATCATCGGCGCGATGATCGCGATCGGCGTCGAGCACGGCAAGGTGCGCCGGCCGCTGTCGACCGCACTCGTCACGCGCGTGTCGCGCTTCGCCGAATCGTTCCGCCGGATCGTGTTCGCGCAGATCAAGATCTCGGCGATCAACGCAGCCTTCACCGGCATCTACCTGCTCGTCGCGCTGCCGATCTTCCACCAGCGGCTGCCGTTGTCCAAAACACTCGTGCTCGTCACGTTCATCGTCGGGCTGCTGCCGGTGATCGGCAACCTGATCTCGAACACGCTGATCGTCGCGGTGTCGCTGTCGGTCAGCATGGGCACCGCGATCGCCTCGCTCGCGTTCCTCGTCGTGATCCACAAGCTCGAATATTTCCTGAACGCGAAGATCATCGGCGGCCAGATCGAGTCGCGCGCGTGGGAGCTGCTGCTCGCGATGCTGATCATGGAAGCCGCGTTCGGGCTGCCGGGCGTGATCGCCGCGCCGATCTTCTATGCGTACCTGAAGCGCGAGCTGTACATGCTGCGGCTGATCTGACGCGCCGCGCATCACGCGATAAAAAAACGCCGCGCCCCATCCAGGCGCGGCATTGTTACTGGCGGGCCGGCCGACGGCCGACGCGAACCGCCGATCAGCGGAACACGACGGTCTTCGTCCCGTTCAGCACGATCCGGTGCTCGACATGCCACTTCACCGCACGCGCGAGCGTCACGCACTCGACGTCGCGGCCGATCGCGGTGAGCTGGTCGGGCGTCATGCTGTGGTCGACGCGCTCGACTTCCTGCTCGATGATCGGGCCTTCGTCGAGGTCGGTCGTCACGTAGTGCGCAGTCGCGCCGATCAGCTTCACGCCGCGGTCGAACGCCTGGTAATACGGCTTCGCGCCCTTGAAGCTCGGCAGGAACGAATGATGGATGTTGATCGCGCGGCCGGCGAGCTGCTGGCACATGTTCGGCGACAGGATCTGCATGTAGCGCGCGAGCACGACGAGATCGGCCCGGTGCTCGTCGATCACTTCCAGCACGCGCGCTTCCTGCGCGGCCTTCGCCGCATCGGACGACCCGCCCACGAGCGGAAAGTGATGAAACGGGATGTTGTAGCTCGCGGCGAGCTGGTAGAACTCCTTGTGGTTCGACACGATCGCCGGGATCTCGATCGGCAGCTGGCCGGTGCGGTAGCGGAACAGCAGGTCGTTCAGGCAGTGGCCGATCTTCGACACCATGATCACGACACGCGGCTTCACGGCCGCGTCGTGCAGCTCCCAGCGCATCGCGAACTGCTCGGCGAGCGGTGCGAATTCGTGGCGAAGCGTGTCGAGCGCCGACGCGGCATCCGCGCCGTCGGCGTCCTGCTCGAAATGCACGCGCATGAAGAACTCGCCGGTGCGGCTGTCGCCGAACTGCGCCGAGTCGAGAATGTTGTTGCTGCGCTCGAACAGGAAGCCCGAGACCGCGTGAACGATGCCGTGCCGGTCGGGGCACGACAGTTTCAAGATAAAGCTGTGATCGGTCGACATGACCGCTACTCCCTTCGTTTCGGTATTCGTCAAATAGGCCGTTCGGCGCGTTACGCGCCCGGCGCAAACAGCGCGTCGATGCCCGCCGCGTCGGCCGCCGCGAGCCAGCGGTGGCGCAGCAGCGTGTCAAGCATCGCGAGGCTCGCATCCATCGTCGCGCGGCCTTCGCGCAACCAGCCGATCACCTCGGGCACACCGGCCAGCAGGTGCTCGGCCACTTCGCCGTCCTGGTTGTGCGGCGCGAAATCGCGCGGCAGCGGCAGGTCGTACACGAAGATCAGTTCGGACTGCGTGCCTTCGGGCAGCGAGCACAGCACCTGCACCGCCCGGCCCGCGATCGCGCGCGCCGCCAGTTCGGCCGGCATGCCGGCCTCTTCCCAGCATTCCTTCGTGAGCGTCTCGTGAACGCTCAAGCCCCAGCCGATGCCGCCCGCGACGACGTTGTCGAGCATGCCGGGGTCGGTGGCCTTGGTCGCGCTGCGGCGGCCGAGCCACATCTGCGGCGCGGCGGGCGAACCCGGCGCAGCCGCATATTCTACGATGCCGTTCAGGTGCACCGCATAAGTCTGCGTGCCGAAAAAACGCGACGCGGCGCGCTCGATATACGCGAGCGGCGGATCGTCGAAGCGGTTGCGGATCGCATAGATCTCGTCGCGCCAGCCGGGAATCGCGCCTTCGGCCGCCAGCGCGCCGATCGCGCTCGCGAGCGCCATGCTGCGCGCATCGACCGTGTCATAGCGCGCCGACAGCACGACGCGCTCGTCGGTCAACTCGAACACGTCGGGCCAGCGGGCGAGCTTCGCGACGTCCCGGCGACGCACCCAGCCGACCTGCTCGCCCGCGATCTCGAAACGCAGGTGCGCAAGCGGATCGAAGCGGCGCGCGGCCGCGATGCACGGAAACGTCATCGGGTTCAGTCCTTCAGCGCCACGCGGATGCCGATCGCGATGAAGGTCGCGCCGGCGATCCGGTCGAGCCACACGCCGGCCTTCGGACGGCGCTTCAGCCATGCGCCGATCGCGCCCGCGCCGACGCCGAACAGCGAGAAGATCGCGGCCGTCTGCAGCATGAACAGCGCGCCGAGCTCGAACATCTGCAGCGTCACGCCCTGCGCGCCGTGCGGATCGACGAACTGCGGCAGGAACACGACGAAGAACAGCGTGACCTTCGGGTTCATCAGGTTGCCGATCACGCTCTGCCGGAAGATCGCACGCAGCGGCTGAGGCGGACGCGCATGCGCATTCGCGAGGCCCTGGCTGCGCAGCGCCTTGATGCCGATCCACACGAGGTACGCGGCACCCGCGAGCTTCAGCGCCTGGAACGCGACCGGCGACGAGCGCAGCACGGCCGCGACGCCGAGCGCCGCGAGCGTCGTATGGAACAGGATCCCGGCCGTGAAGCCGAGCGCCGCGACGAAGCCGGCCGCGCGGCCTTGCGAGATGCCGCGTGCGAGCACCTGCAGATTGTCGGGACCGGGCGCGAACGTGATCGCGATCGACGTGGCGAGAAACAGCATGAAGTTGGGCATCGTGACCTCGCGGGGTGGGCCGGCGTTCAGTGGCCGGGGAATTCGGTGACGGTATAGACGGGCAGCCCCGCGTTGCGCAGCAGCGTCGAGCCGCCGAGATCGGGCAGGTCGATGATCGCCGCGCCCTCGACGACGACCGCGCCGAGCCGCTGCAGCAGGTTGCGCCCCGCCATCATCGTGCCGCCGGTCGCGATCAGGTCGTCCATGATGATCACGCGGTCGCCGGGGCGGCACGCGTCCTCGTGGATCTCGACCGTCGCGCTGCCGTATTCGAGGTCGTAGGATTCCGAGCGCGTCTTGTACGGCAGCTTGCCGACCTTGCGGATCGGCACGAAGCCGACACTCAGCTCGTACGCGACGATCGGCGCGATGATGAAGCCGCGCGCGTCGAGCCCCGCGACGTAGTCGAGCTTCGCATCGACATAGCGTTCGACGAACAGATCGACGAGGATGCGCAGCGCCTTCGGGCTCTGCAGCAGCGTCGTAATGTCGCGGAACATGACGCCCGGCTGCGGCCAGTCGGGCACGGTGCGGATCTGGCTGTGGATGAAGGCGACCGGATCGAGCGGTGCGCCCGACGACGAATGCGGCATGAAACTCTCCGAAAAAAACGGTGCGCGAAGATCGGCACCGTTTCGAATCAATACGGGTCGGGTCGACCAAATCGCGACTCAGGCGGCCGCGGCCGGCGGCTCGCGCCGATGGCGCGACAGCCGCTCCTCCGCGAGCGCGAGCGCCTCGGGCAGCCCGCGCAGCACGACGATGTCGCTCGCGCGCAGCTTGGTGAGCGGGTCGGGTTCGACGCCGCGAATCCCGTGCCGGCGGATCGCCGTGACTTCCAGCCCGAGCGCATACAGCCCGAGCTCCTCCAGCGAGCGCCCGACCGCGTCCGCACGCACGTCGACCGGCACCGATTGTAGCCGCACCTGCTCGTGATCGTCGTCGTCCGCGTCGTCCGCGCCGTGGAAATAGCCGCGCAGCAGCCGGTAGCGCTCGTCGCGCATCTCCTCGACGCGCCGCACGACCTTGCGCATCGGCACGCCGACCAGCACCAGCGTGTGCGACGCGAGCATCAGGCTGCCCTCGACGATTTCCGGAATCACCTCGGTCGCGCCGGCCGCGAGCAGCTTCTCGAGATCGGCGTCGTCGACCGTGCGCACGATCGCCGGCAGCGTCGGCTCCAGCTCGTGCACGTGGTGCAGCACGCGCAGCGCGGACGGCGTGTTCGCGTACGTGATCGCGACGGCCGCCGCGCGATGGATACCGGCCGCGAGCAGCGACTCGCGACGCGCCGCGTCGCCGAACACGACCGATTCGCCGGCCGTCGCGGCCGCGCTCACGCGATCGGGATCGAGGTCCAGCGCGACGTACGAAATGCCTTCCTGCTCGAGCATGCGCGCCAGGTTCTGGCCCGCGCGGCCGTAGCCGCAGATGATCACGTGGCCGCGCTGCTTGAGGCTTTGCGTCGCAATGCGCGTCATCTGCAGCGACTGCTGCATCCATTCCGTCGACGACAGCCGCATCACGATCCGGTCGGCGTTCTGGATCAGGAACGGCGCGGCGAGCATCGATAGCAGCATCGACGCGAGAATCGCCTGCAGCAGCGTCGAATCGACGAGATGCCGGTCGAGGATCAGGTTGAGCAGCACGAAGCCGAATTCGCCGGCCTGCGCGAGCCCGATGCCGGTGCGCATCGCGACGCCCGGCGTCGCGCCGAAGAGGCGCGCGAGCCCCGCGATCATCGTCCCCTTGAACAGGATCTGCCCGACGAAGAAGCCGAGCACGAGCAACGGGTGCTCCCAGATCACGCGCGGATCGAGCAGCATCCCGGTCGTCACGAAGAACAGCCCGAGCAGCACGTCGCGAAACGGCTTGATGTCCTCTTCCACCTGATGACGGAACGGCGTCTCGGAGATCAGCATCCCCGCGATGAACGCGCCGAGCGCGAGCGACAGCCCGAAGCGGTCGGTGATGAACGCGGCGCCGAGCGTGATGAGCAGCAGGTTCAGCACGAACAGTTCCTGCGAGCGGCGCCGCGCGACCACGTTGAGCCAGCGCGTCATGAAGCGCTGACCGATGACGAGCAGCAGCGCGAGCGCGATCACGATCTTGACCGCCGCGAAGCCGAGCGTGATCGCGAGATCCTTCGACGACTCCGCGCCGAACGCGGCGATTACGATCAGCAGCGGCACCACCGCGAGATCCTGGAACAGCAGCACGCCGAAGATGTTGCGGCCGTGCTCGGTCTCGATCTCCAGCCGCTCGGCGAGCATCTTCGACACGATCGCCGTCGACGACATCGCGAGTGCGCCGCCGAGCGCGACGCTGCCCTGCCACGTGATGTGCACCCAGCGCTCGAACAGCGCGCCGAGCGCGACCGCGAGCACGAGCGTCACGACCACCTGCAGCAGCCCGAGCCCGAACACGAGCCGCTGCATCGCCCTCAGCTTCGCGAGCGAGAATTCGAGGCCGATCGAGAACATCAGGAATACCACGCCGAATTCCGCGAGGTGCTCGGCCCGCTCGAGGTCCGCGGCGATGCCGAATGCGTGCGGGCCGACCAGGATGCCGACGGTCAGGTAGCCGAGCATCGGCGGCAGGTTCAACGAGCGAAAGACGACGACGCCCACCACCGAGGCCAGCAGCAGCAGCAGGGTCATTTCGAGCGGGGAAATCACGGGCAAAGCGTCCTCGTTCGTCGGGGCCACGGCAATGCGGGCGCGGGTGGTGGCGGGGGGCAAGCGACCTCGGACGAGTCCGAAGGCGCGGCGCGGCGAACAAACGCCTTTGCTATACTCCGCGCATGATAGCGAAAATCAATGATGACCGGGCGCTCGCGCTCGCCCGCGACGTGCTCGACATCGAGGCGGACGCCGTGCGCGCGCTGCGCGACCAGCTCGACGGCGACTTCGTGCAAGCCGTCGCGCTGCTGCTCGGCTGCCGCGGGCGCGTCGTGGTATCCGGCATCGGCAAATCGGGGCATATCGCCCGCAAGATCGCGGCCACGCTGGCGAGCACCGGCACGCCGGCCTTCTTCGTCCATCCGGCCGAGGCCAGCCATGGCGATCTCGGCATGGTCACGTCGGACGACGTCTTCATCGGCATCTCCTATTCCGGCGAGTCGGAAGAACTCGTCGCGATCCTGCCGCTCGTCAAGCGGATCGGCGCGAAGCTGATCGCGATCACGGGCCGTGCGGAATCGAGCCTCGGCACGCTCGCCGACGTGAACCTGAACGCCGCGGTGTCGAAGGAAGCGTGCCCGCTGAACCTCGCGCCCACCGCGAGCACGACCGCCGCGCTGGCGCTCGGCGACGCGCTCGCCGTCGCGGTCCTCGACGCGCGCGGCTTCGGCTCCGAGGATTTCGCGCGCTCGCATCCGGGCGGTGCGCTCGGCCGGCGCCTGCTCACCCATGTGCGCGACGTGATGCGCTCGGGCGACGACGTGCCGCGCGTCGGACTCGATGCCACGTTGTCGGACGCGCTGTTCCAGATCACCGCGAAACGGCTGGGCATGACGGCCGTCGTCGGCGCCGACGGCCGCGTGGCCGGCATCTTCACCGACGGCGACCTGCGCCGCGTGCTCGCGCGCGAAGGCGATTTCCGCACGCTGCCGATCGTCGACGTGATGACGCGCGAACCGCGTACGATCGGCCCCGAACATCTCGCGGTCGAGGCCGTGGAACTGATGGAGCGCCACCGGATCAACCAGATGCTGGTGGTCGATGCCGACGGCGCGCTGATCGGCGCGCTGAACATGCACGACCTGTTTTCGAAGAAGGTGATCTGATGAGCGCAGCGCTGACTGCGGCCGAACGCGCGAGCCGCGTGAAGCTGATGATTTTCGACGTCGACGGCGTGCTGACCGACGGCGGCCTGCTGTTTACCGCGGCCGGCGACGCGATGAAGTCGTTCAATTCGCTCGACGGCCATGGCGTGAAGCTGCTCGGCGAGGCCGGCATCGCGACCGCGATCATCACCGGCCGCCGCTCGGAGATCGTCGCGGCGCGCGCGAAGGAAATGAAGATCGCGCACCTGTTCCAGGGTGTCGAGGACAAGCTCGCCGTGTTCGCCGACCTGATCGCGTCGCTCGACATCGGCGCCGACGCATGCGGCTACATGGGCGACGACTGGCCCGACCTGCCGGTGCTGCTGCGCTGCGGCTTCGCGGCCGCGCCGGCCAACGCGCACCCCGAGGTGATCGCCCGCGCGCACTGGGTGGCGGAGGCCCGCGGCGGCCACGGCGCGGTGCGCGAAGTCTGCGACGCGATCCTGCGCGCGCAGCGCCGCTACGACGCGCTGCTCGCGGCCGCCTGCGGAGCCTGACGGATGAACACGCATTTCCGCTGGACCCAGTTGCTGCCGCTGATCGCGGTCGCCGCGCTCGCGGGCATCACGTGGTGGCTGCTGCAGGCGACGCTGCCGCCCCCCGGCGAGGGCACCGCGCGGCCGAAGCGCCATACGCCCGACTATTTCGCGGACAACTTCTCGGTCACCGAGCTCGACCAGTCGGGCACGACCCAGTACCGGCTGACGGCCGCGAAGCTGGTCCACTATGAAGACACCGACAACAGCGACCTGGCCGATCCGGCCATGCGCGCATTCCAGCCCGGCAAGCCGGTCGTCACGACCACCGCCAAGCGCGGCACCGTCAACGGCGACGTGTCGATCGTCGATTTGTATGACGACGCGCGCATCCTGCGCGTGGCCGGCGGCGGCGATCCGCAGATGCAGGCGGATTCCCAGCATTTCCGGATCTTCGTCAATGACGATGTGATCCAGACCGAAAAGCCGGTTAAACTTCAGCGCGGCCTGTCGCTCGTCAACGCGACCGACGGCATGAAGTACAACAACGTCACCCGGGTCATCGAGCTTTACGGCAACGTGCGCGGCACGATCGCCGCGGCGGACACGTCCGGCGGCTCGAAAGGTCAATCCAGGTGACGCATCCCTCACGTGACTGCATGAACGAACCGTTCCCTCGACAGAATTCCGGCGGCGCTGCGCGCGCCGTCCGCGCCGCGCTCGCCGCGACGCTCGTGGCGCTCCCGCTCGTCGGGCTGGCGCCGCTCGCCCATGCCGAGAAGGCTGACCAGAACAAGCCGATCAACGTCGAGGCGGACAACCTCACCTACGACGACCTGAAGCAGGTGACGGTCGCGACCGGCAACGTCGTGATCACGAAGGGCACGATCATCATCAAGGGCGATCGCGTCGAAGTGCGCCAGGATCCGGAAGGCTATCAGTACGCGACGTCGTTCGGCAGCGGCAAGAAGCACGCGACGTTCCGCCAGAAACGCGAAGGTCTCGACGAGTACATCGACGGCGACGGCGAGCGCATCGACTACGACGGCAAGCAGGACCTGACGACCCTGACGACCGCCGCGACCGTGCGCCGCCTGCAGGGCACGTCGACGATCGCCGACACGGTGCACGGCAGCGTGATCACGTACGACGGCCAGCGCGACTTCTACACCGCGAAGGGCGGCAAGGACGTCGCGGCGCCGGGCAATCCGAACGGCCGCGTGCGCGCGATGCTGTCGCCGAAGAGCGGCGGCCCCGGCCAGTTGAACGGCGCGCCGGCGAAGCTGTCGCCGTCGACCACGATCCAGGGAGCGCCGGGACAATGAACGCGCTACCGAATCGCCAGCCGGCCGGCGCGACGAGTTCGCTCGTCGTGCGCAACCTGAAGAAACGCTACGGCTCGCGCACGGTCGTCAAGGACGTGTCACTCGACGTGAAGAGCGGCGAAGTCGTCGGCCTGCTCGGCCCGAACGGCGCGGGCAAGACGACGTCGTTCTACATGATCGTCGGCCTCGTGCCGCTCGACGCGGGCGAGATCTCGCTGAACGGCAGCTCGATCAGCCTGCTGCCGATCCACAAGCGTGCATCGCTCGGCTTGTCGTACCTGCCGCAGGAAGCGTCGGTGTTCCGCAAGCTGACCGTCGAGGAAAACATCCGCGCGGTGCTCGAACTGCAGCACGGCGAAGACGGCAAGCGCCTGTCGAAGGACGCGATCGCAGCGCGCACCGAGGAGTTGCTCGACGAACTGCAGATCGGCCACCTGCGCGAGAACCCGGCGCTGTCGCTGTCGGGCGGCGAACGCCGTCGCGTCGAGATCGCACGTGCGCTTGCGACCAGCCCGAACTTCATCCTGCTCGACGAACCGTTCGCCGGCGTCGACCCGATCGCGGTGCTCGAGATCCAGAAGATCGTCAAGTTCCTGAAGCAGCGCAACATCGGCGTGTTGATCACCGATCACAACGTCCGCGAAACGCTCGGCATCTGCGACCACGCATACATCATCAGCGACGGTTCGGTGCTCGCCGCCGGCGCGCCCAGCGAAATCATCGAAAACGAAAGCGTGCGCCGCGTGTACCTCGGCGAACACTTCCGCATGTAACCTCCCCTTTTGTGGCTGGCTGCACCCCGCCCGGCATCGCCGCGCGGGGCTGCGCCCGCGTGCCCCGCGTGGCGGCCCTGCCCGCGGCCGGGCGCTGCGCCGCGCGTAATCGCCGATGGCTCAATGCGGGTCGGTCGTGGCAAACTGCCGGTATGACTCCCTCTCTGCCATGAAAGCCAGCCTTCAACTCCGCCTGTCGCAACACCTGGCGCTGACCCCGCAACTGCAGCAGTCGATCCGGCTCCTGCAACTGTCGACGCTCGAACTGCAGCAGGAAGTCGCGATGGCCGTCGCGCAGAATCCACTGCTCGAGAACGAAGACGAATGGATCACGAGTCCGCTGCGTGTCGCGGCGGACGGATCGCTGATCGCGCAGGGGCCTTCCGGACAGAACATCGAGCCGGGCCCCGCGAACGGCAGCAGCCAGTCGAGCGAGCGCGCCGAGCGCGACGAGCCGGCCGGCGCCGACGAATACGACGGCTACGGGTCAAGCGACGCCGGCGACGGCCCGCAGTGGAATCTCGACGAGTACGGCCGCTCGAGCGGCGCGTCGGACGATGACGACCTCCCGCCGCTGCAGGTGCAGGAAGCCGCGACGTCGCTGCGCGACCACCTGTCCGCGCAATTGCGCGTCACGCAGGCCGGTCCGCGCGATCGCGCGCTCGTGATGTTCCTGATCGAATCGCTCGACGACGACGGCTACCTGACCGCGTCGCTCGACGAAGTACTCACCGACCTGCCGCCGGAACTGGAAGTCGACTGCGACGAACTGAATGCGGCCCTCGCGCTGCTGCACAGTTTCGATCCGGCCGGGGTCGGGGCCCGTTCGGCCTCCGAATGCCTGAAGCTGCAGTTGCTGCGCCTCGATCCGTCCCCCACCCGCACGCTCGCGCTGGAAATCGTGTCGCAACACCTCGAGCTGCTTGCCGCGCGCGACTTCACGCGGCTGCGCAAGCACCTGAAGGCGAGCGACGACGCGCTGCGCGACGCGCACGCGCTGATCCGCTCGTTGGAGCCGTTCCCCGGCGCCGCCTACGGCAAGGCGGAGGCCGACTACGTCGTGCCCGACATCATCGTGAAGAAGGCCGGCCAAGGATGGCTCGCGGAACTCAATCCGGAAGTGATGCCGCGCCTGCGGATCAACAACCTGTACGCGAACATCCTGCGCAACAGCCGCGGTGATCCGTCGGCCGGATCGCTGAAGCAGCAGCTCCAGGAAGCACGCTGGCTGATCAAGAACATCCAGCAGCGATTCGACACGATCCTGCGTGTCGCGCAGGCCATTGTCGAACGTCAAAAGAATTTCTTCGCGCATGGTGAAATCGCGATGCGCCCCTTGGTTTTGCGGGAAATAGCTGATACGCTGGGCCTACACGAGTCGACTGTCAGCCGTGTGACAACAGGCAAGTACATGCTGACCCCGTTCGGTACGCTGGAATTCAAGTACTTCTTCGGGTCACACGTTTCGACCGACACCGGAGGCGCCGCATCGTCGACCGCCATCCGAGCCCTGATCAAGCAACTGATAGGAGCTGAAGACCCAAAATCGCCACTTTCGGACAGCCGCATTGCCGAGCTGCTGGCAGAACAGGGTTTCGTGGTTGCGCGCCGCACGGTTGCCAAGTATCGCGAAGCCCTCAAAATCCCGGCAGTGAATCTGCGCAAGTCTCTTTAGCCTGCTGCCTGCCCGGCGGCGGGCGTCTTCCGGCCACCGCGCACACGGGGGACAGCCGGGCGACCTGTCCGCGAATTTGCCGCCACGTGCGGCAAGGGCAAGTCGACCGGAGCGCCGCCTCGATGCGGCCGGGTGGTCACTCGCTTGGAGAAGCACTATGAACCTGAAGATCAGTGGACATCATCTCGAAGTCACGCCTGCAATTCGCGAATACGTGATCACCAAGCTGGACCGGGTGCTACGCCATAGCGATCAGGTGATCGATGGCACTGTGATCCTCTCGGTCGACAACCACAAGGAAAAGGACAAGCAGCAGCGCGCGGAAATCAATCTGCACCTGAAGGGCAAGGACATCTTCGTCGAAACCGCAAACGGCAACCTCTACGCTGCGATCGATCTGCTGATCGACAAGCTGGACCGCCAGGTCGTCAAGCACATGGAGCGTCTGCAGACCCATGCGCACGACCCGATCAAGCTGCAGCCGTCGATCGACCAGATCGAACTGCCGCCGCAATAACGTTCACCGCAACACACACGCCGCCCGGTTCGCCGGGCGTTTTTTTTGTGTCCAGGCGGCAGTGGTGCGACCGGTCCGTCCATGCCGCGCCACGCACGCGGCTGTGCTCTATAATGTCCCGGTTATCGCCGGGGGGGCGTTGGGTGCGGTAGCTGCGTTGCAGGTGCCGATGCCAAACACCTTGATATCGCCGAACATGGAAAATCAGTCTGCCGCCGCAAGGAGACCCCAGGCCGCCCAATCGCCTGCCAACATGAATCGCCTAGCCAAAATCCTGCCCATAGAGAACGTCGTCATCGACCTCTCCGTCACCAGCAAGAAACGCGTCTTCGAACAAGCCGGGCTGATGTTCGAGAATCAGAACGGCGTCGCCCGCAGCACCGTCACGGACAACCTGTTCGCGCGCGAGCGCCTCGGCTCGACCGGGCTCGGCGAGGGCGTCGCGATTCCGCACGGGCGCATCAAGGGGCTCAAGCACCCGCTCGCCGCGTTCGTGCGGCTCGCCGACGCGATCCCGTTCGAAGCGCCCGACGGCCAGCCGGTCGGTCTGCTGATTTTCCTGCTCGTCCCCGAGCAAGCTACCCAACAGCACCTCGAGATCCTGTCGGAAATCGCGCAACTGCTGTCCGATCGCGACGCGCGCGAGCGTCTGCACAACGAAACAGATCTCGCCGAGTTGCATCGCGTGCTCACTCAGTGGCAACCTTGAGTTGATCCGGGCGGAATATTTTCCCGAACGAGGCGGCACGCGCCGCCGTCCAGGGCCGCCCGGCGCCGGTCCGGCATGGCGACGCCCGTCGCCGCGCGCATGCACCGGCTCATTGGAGTGACGAAAGTCATGGATACGTCCAGCATCAACGCCCAGAGCATCTTCGACGACAACGCGGCCACGCTGAAACTGAGCTGGCTGACGGGGCATGAAGGCTGGGAGCGCGGTTTTTCGGCCGACACCGTCGCCAACGCGACGTCGAGCGCCGACCTCGTCGGCCACCTGAACCTGATCCACCCGAACCGGATCCAGGTGCTCGGCGAAGCCGAAATCGACTATTACCAGCGGCAGACCGACGAAGACCGCTCGCGCCACATGGCCGAGCTGATCGCGCTCGAACCGCCGTTTCTCGTCGTCGCCGGCGGCGCCGCCGCGCCGCCCGAACTCGTGCTGCGCTGCACGCGCTCGTCCACGCCGTTGTTCACGACGCCGATGTCCGCCGCCGCGGTGATCGACAGCCTGCGGCTCTACATGTCGCGCATCCTCGCACCGCGCGCGACGCTGCACGGCGTGTTCCTCGACATCCTGGGGATGGGCGTGCTGCTCACCGGCGACTCAGGGCTCGGCAAGAGCGAACTCGGCCTCGAACTCATCAGCCGCGGCCACGGCCTCGTCGCCGACGACGCCGTCGACTTCGTCCGACTTGGCCCCGATTTTGTCGAAGGCCGCTGCCCGCCGCTGCTGCAGAACCTGCTCGAAGTGCGCGGCCTCGGCCTGCTCGACATCAAGACGATCTTCGGTGAAACCGCCGTGCGCCGGAAAATGAAGCTGAAGCTGATCGTCCAGCTCGTGCGCCGCCCGGACGGCGAATTCCAGCGGCTGCCGCTGGAAAGCCAGACGGTTGACGTGCTCGGCTTGCCGATCAGCAAGGTCACGATCCAGGTGGCGGCCGGCCGCAACCTCGCGGTGCTGGTCGAGGCGGCCGTGCGGAACACGATCCTGCAGTTGCGCGGCATCGACACGTTGCGCGATTTCATGGATCGGCAACGACTCGCGATGCAAGATCCCGACAGTCAGTTCCCCGGCAAGCTCGTGTAACTTCCCCGCGCCGGCCTCGCAGCGCCGACGCGTCGAGCCGGTGCTATGATGAAACGTCCGGATTCTCTGCTTCCCATGCGTATCGTCCTCATCACCGGCATCTCCGGCTCAGGCAAGTCCGTCGCGCTGAATGCGCTTGAAGACGCAGGCTACTACTGCGTCGACAACCTGCCGCCGCATGTGCTCCCCGAACTCGCCCGCTACCTGGCCGACGGCGGCCAGCATCGGCTCGCGGTCGCAATCGATGCGCGCTCGAGCGCGTCGCTCGACGAAATGCCCGGCCTGATCCGCTCGCTGTCGCTCGAGCACGATGTCCGCGTGCTGTTCCTCAACGCAAGCACGCAGGCGCTGATCCAGCGCTTCTCCGAAACGCGCCGACGCCACCCGCTGTCCGGTTCGCCGTCGCACGACGCGAACATCGGGCTGCTGTCGTCGCTCGAGGAAGCGATCGAGCGCGAGCGCGACCTGGTCGCGCCGCTCGCTGAATTCGGTCACCAGATCGATACGAGCACCCTGCGCGCGAACGTGCTGCGCACGTGGGTCAAGCGCTTCATCGAGCAGAAGAACAACGACCTGATGGTGATGTTCGAGTCATTCGGCTTCAAGCGCGGCGTGCCGCTCGATGCCGACCTGATGTTCGACGTGCGCGCGCTGCCGAATCCGTACTACGACCATGAGCTGCGCCCGCTCACCGGGCTGGACCAGCCGGTCATCGCCTTTCTCGACGCACTGCCGATCGTCCACCAGATGATCGACGACATCCATGCGTTCCTGATGAAATGGCTGCCGCACTTTCGCGAAGACAACCGCAGCTACCTGACCGTCGCCATCGGCTGCACGGGCGGTCAGCATCGCTCGGTGTTCATCGCGGAAACGCTCGCCGCGCGCCTCGCGCACGATGCGAACGTGATCGTGCGGCATCGTGACGCGCCAGTGGATGTCGACGCGTCGTCGCGGCTCGTCAACGAGGTCGACCGACCTTAGCGACACCGCCCTCTCCCCGGCGCGCCATGTCCACCCTATCGACCACCCTGATCGACCTGCCGCTGTTTCCGCTGCACACGGTGCTGTTTCCCGGTGGCTGGCTGCCCCTCAAGGTGTTCGAGGCGCGCTATCTCGACATGTCCCGCGCATGCCTGCGCGACGACGCACCGTTCGGTGTGTGCCTGCTGAAAAGCGGCCCCGAAGTCGCGCAGGACGGCGCCGTGTCGGTGCCCGAGACCATCGGCTGCATGGCGCGCATCACCGAGTGCGACACCGGCGAATTCGGGATGCTGTACCTGGAGGCGATCGGCACGCAGCGTTTCGAGCTGCTGTCGTATCGCGTAGAAGGCAACGGGCTGCTGGTTGGGATCGCGGAGCCGCTGCCCGACGACATCCCGCTCGAAGGCGAGCAGGCGCTCGCGCAATTCGGCTCGTGCGCCGAGGTGCTCGAGCGCATCATCGAAGCGCTGAAGAAATCCGAACCGGGCAAGCTGCCGTTCGCCGAACCGTTCCGCCTCGACGATCCGAGCTGGGTGTCGAACCGCCTCGCGGAACTGCTGCCGCTCGACCTGCGCGCGCGGCAGAAGCTGATGGAGTTTCCGGATGTCGGCGCGCGGATCGATGCCGTGCACCACGTGCTCGACCGGCACGGATGGCTGTAGGCATCGGCCGTCCTGTCGCATGTCAGCGGTGCAGCGGTGCCGCCGCCGCGCTGTGCCGAACGGACGGATGCCCCGCGGCGACCGGGCGCCTTCCCGAGCGCGGCCCCTTCCCCTTTCGTTACAGCAGCGGCCCGCTCAGCGCATCGAGCAACTTGCGCACGGGCGCCGGCACGCCGTACGCAGCGAGCCCGCTCAGCGGCACCCAGGCCGTCTCGGCATCCTGCGCGTGCGCGGCCGGCAGCCCGCCGTTCGTCATGTCGCTCAGCCGCGGTTCGATCTCGAGCCGGAAATGCGTGAACGTGTGCGTAAATGGAGCGAGCGGCACCGGGCCACCGCCGCCGAAGCCGCGTGCGAGTGCCGCGAGCGCGGCATCGCCGTCCGCCTGGGGCAGGCACCACAGGCCGCCCCAGATGCCGGCGGGCGGACGCCGCTCGAGCAGCACGGCGTCGCCGTCGCGCAGCACGAGCATCCAGGTCTTGCGGGTCGGCACGGCCTTCTTCGGCCGCGCGGCCGGCAGTTCGCGCTGCCGCCCCGTCGATTGCGCGACGCAGTCGCCCGCGAACGGACAACGCGCGCAATCCGGCTTGCCGCGCACGCACAGCGTCGCGCCGAGATCCATCAGCCCCTGCGTATAGGCACTCACGTCGGCCTCGTTCGCGGCATCGGGCAGCAGCGATTCGGCCAACGCCCACATGTCGTTCTCGACACGCTTCTCGCCCGGAAAGCCTTCCACGCCGAATACCCGCGCGAGCACGCGCTTCACGTTGCCGTCGAGGATCGTCGCGCGCGCACCGTACGCGAACGACGCGATCGCCGCGGCCGTCGAGCGGCCGATGCCCGGCAGTTCGGCGAGCGCGTCGGGCGTCGACGGGAATACACCGCCATGCTCGGCGACGACGACCTGCGCGCAGCGGTGCAGGTTGCGTGCGCGGGAGTAGTAGCCGAGGCCGGCCCACAGCGCCATCACGTCGTCGGCAGGCGCAGCCGCGAGCGCGGCGACGTCGGGAAAGCGTTCGAGAAAGCGCAGGTAGTACGGGATGACCGTCGACACCTGCGTCTGCTGAAGCATGATTTCCGACAGCCAGATCCGGTACGGATCGCGGGTGTTCTGCCACGGCAGGTCGTGGCGGCCGTGCATGCGCTGCCATGCGATCAGGCGCGTGGCGAACGTGCGGTGCAGCGGCGTGACGGGGAACGGAGCGGGAGCAATGCGGGGCGGCTTCAAGTGTTCGAATCTTTGGAAAAAGGTTTCAACGGGGCTCAACGCTGGCAGGTCGGGCAGAAATAGGTCGAGCGCTGACCCTGCACGATCTGGCGGATCGGCGTGCCGCATACGCGGCAAGGCAGCCCCGCACGGTCGTAGACGAAGCAGTCGAGCTGGAAATAGCCGCTTTCGCCGTTGCTGCCGACAAAATCGCGCAACGTGCTGCCGCCGCGCTCGATCGCGTCGGCGAGCGTCGCGCGCACCGCGTCGGCCAGTCGCTCGTAGCGCGGCAGCGATACCTTGCCGGCGGCGGTCGTCGGCCGGATGCCGGCTTGAAACAGGCTCTCCGACGCATAGATATTGCCGACGCCGACGACCATGTCGCCCGCGAGCAGCGCCTGCTTGACCGACACCGTGCGGCCGCGCGTGCGCGCGTGCAGCAGCGCGCCGGTGAACGCCGGCGAGAACGGCTCGACGCCCAGGCTGGCGAGCAGCGGATGCGCATGCACGTCGCCCGCTTCGCGCGCGTGCCACAACACGGCGCCGAAGCGGCGCGGATCGCGAAAGCGCAGCACGAACTCGTCGAAGATCCAGTCGATGTGGTCGTGTTTCGCGGCGACCGGCACGCCGGCCGCGGGCAGCACGCGCAGCGTGCCCGTCATTCCGAGATGAACGATGAACCAGCCGGCGTCGACCTCGAACAGCAGGTACTTGCCGCGCCGCTCGACGGCGAGCACCTCGCGCGCGCGCAATTGCTCCGCGAGCCCCGCCGGCACGGGCCAGCGCAGCATCGCGGTACGGACGTCGACACGCTCGACGCGGCGGCCCGCGACAAAGGGCTCGATGCCCCGGCGCGTGACTTCGACTTCTGGCAACTCTGGCATGTTTCGGGGGTCTGAGACGGGATTCACGATCGTGCGTGTATTGTAGCGAGCGCGTTACAATCGGTTGAAACATCGAACGGATTTCCATGACTCTGCCCTCGAAGCTGCTTCTGAAGCGCCCCGCCGCCGAGCACGGCGCGCGCGTCTTCCCGGTCCGCCGTGCGCTCGGCGCCGCGCTGTTCGCCGCCTGGACCCTCACCGCCTTCCCGGCTCACGCGCAGGATCCGGCATCGGACGACGCGCAGCCGCAGGGCGCGTTCGAGCATGTGATGGCGGACGAGCAGAAGAATCTCCCCGGCGCCCCGCTGACGAGCCAGATCGTCTACCAGGTGCTGGCCGCCGAAGTTGCGCTCCAGCGCAACCAGCCGGCGCCGGCCTACCAGACCTACCTCGCCCTCGCCCGCGACACGCGCGATCCGCGCATGGCGCAGCGCGCGACCGAGATCGCACTGGGCGCGCAAAGTCCGGCCGACGCACTGTCCGCAGCCAATCTGTGGCGCCAGTACGCGCCCGATTCGAACCGCGCATCGCAAGTCGACGCCGCGCTGCTGGTGCTCGCGGGCAAGCCGGCCGACGCGCAGCCGATGCTCGCGCGCGAGCTGGCCCGCGCGACCGGCGAAACGCGCGGCCCCGCGATCCTCGCACTGCAGGCGCTGCTGGTGCGCGGCTCCGACCGCGTCGCCGGCCTCGCGGTGCTGAAGGACATGCTGAAGAACGACATGAACCGCCCCGAGGCGCAGCTCGCGATCGCGCGGCAGCAACTGGCGGTCGACGACAAGGAAGGCGCGGCGCGGTCGCTGAAGCAGGCGCTGCAGATCCGCCCTGACTACCTGCCGGCGGCGCTGATGCTGTCGCAGATGGGCCCCGCGGAGCGCGCGGCCGGCATCGCGTCGTTCGAGAAATATGTTCAGCAGAATCCGAAGTCGCGCGACGGGCGGCTCGCGCTGTCGCAGCTCTATCTCGCCGACGACCGCCTTGACGACGCGCAGAAACAGTTCGAGACGATGCGCAAGCTCGACTCGAAGGACCCGACGCCGCTGATGGCGCTCGCGCTGATCAAGATCCAGCAGAAGAAGCTCGACGACGCGAGCGCGTACCTGAAACAGTACGTGCACCTCGGCGACAAGCAGTCGAACCTCGATGTCGGCCAGGGCTACATCTACCTCGCGCAGATCTCGATCGAGCAGGGCAACGACGCGCAGGCGTCGCAATGGCTCGACAAGGTCGACCAGACGAGCCAGCACTACCTGCCGGCGCAGATCACGCGCGCGCAGCTGCTACAGAAACAGGGCAAGACCGACGAGGCCCGCAAGGTGCTCGACGACCTGCCGATCAGCGATCCACGCGATGCGGCCGTGGTCGCGCGCACCGACGCGTCGATCCTGTTCACCGCAAAGCGCTATCCGGAAGCCGAGGCGCGGCTCGGCCAGGCGGTCCAGGACTTCCCGGACGATCCCGACCTGCGCTACGACTACGCGATGGCGGCCGAAAAGACGGGCCACTACGCGACGATGGAAAAACAACTGCGGGAGTTGATCCGCACGCAGCCCGACAACCCGCAGGCGTACAACGCGCTCGGCTATTCGCTGGCCGATCGCAATCAGCGCCTGCCGGAGGCCAGCAAGCTGATCGACAAGGCACTGTCGCTCGCGCCGAACGACGCGTACATCATGGACAGCCTCGGCTGGGTGAAATACCGGATGGGCGACACGACCGGCGCGGCCAAGGTGCTGCAGCACGCGTTCGAGTTGCAGCCGAACGCCGAGATCGGCGCGCACCTCGGCGAAGTGCTGTGGAAAAGCGGCGCGCAGGACGATGCGCGTATCGCATGGCGAGCCGCGCAGAAGCTCGAGCCCGACAACGACACGCTCGTGCAGACGCTGAAGCGCCTCCAGATCAACGGCCTCTGATGCGGATGTTCCCGATGCTTTCCCTGTCTTCCCGCGCGCTGCGCACGCTGGCCGCGGCCGGCGCGGCGCTCGCGCTCGCTGGCTGCGCGAGCACGCCGCCGTCGGCGAACGCGCCGGCCGGCGCCGCGTTGCAGACGGCCGCGACGCATGCGTACCATGGCCGCTTCGCGGTGCAGTACAACGACCGTCTCGGCAGGCAGCAAAACGTGTACGGCAACTTCGACTGGCTGGAGCACGGCGGCGACGTGTCGCTCGAACTGCGCAGCCCGCTCGGCCAGACGCTCGCGGTCGTGAAATCGACGCCGCAAGCCGCAACGCTCGAACTGCCGAACCGCCAGCCGCAGTACGCGACCGACGTCGGCGAGCTGATGCAGAACACGCTCGGCTTCTCGCTGCCGCTGGCCGGCCTGCGCTACTGGCTGCTGCCGACACCCGCGCCCGCGACGCCCGCGCAGACGGAACGCGACCCGGCCGACGCGACGCACGTCAAGCAGATTCGCCAGGACGGCTGGACGATCGACTACCTCGCCTACGCGGACGCACCGGCCACCGGCGTCAAACGCGTCAACCTCGTGCGCGCGACGCCGCCGCTCGACATCAAGCTCGTGCTCGATCAGTGAGCACGTGAACCTAGCCCCGACATACGCATGACCGATTCGACCCGCTCGCTGCGCGACTGCCTTGCGCCCGCGAAACTCAACCTGTTCCTGCACATCACCGGCCGTCGCCCGAACGGCTATCACGATCTGCAAAGCGTGTTCCAGCTGCTGAACTGGGGCGACACGCTGCACTTCACGCTGCGCGACGACGGTCGCGTCGCACGCGTCACCGACGTGCCGGGCGTGCCCGAGGAAAGCGATCTCGTCGTGCGCGCGGCCAACCTGCTGAAAGCGCATACGGGCACCACGGCCGGCGTCGACATCGAGATCGACAAGTGCCTGCCGATGGGCGCGGGCCTCGGCGGCGGCAGCTCCGACGCGGCGACGACGCTGCTCGCGCTGAACCGCCTGTGGCGGCTCGACTTGTCGCGTACGGAACTGCAATCGCTCGCGGTAAAACTCGGCGCCGACGTCCCGTTTTTCGTTTTTGGAAAAAATGCGTTCGCAGAGGGTATCGGAGAAGAATTAGCTGAGGTAGAATTGCCGACTCGCTGGTTCCTGGTTGTGACGCCGCGAGTTCATGTCCCCACCGCTGAAATTTTTTCAGACGAGTTGTTGACAAGAAATACGAAGCCGGTCACAATTGCTGACTTTCTTGCACAGCAAAACAGCGATGCGGGATGGCCAGACAGTTTCGGCCGGAACGATATGCAGCAAGTTGTGACAAGTAAGTACGCGGAAGTTGCGCAGGTGGTCAAATGGTTGTATAATGTGACCCCCGCGAGGATGACCGGCTCCGGAGCAAGCGTGTTTGCAGCGTTTCAAAGCAAGCACGAGGCAGAAGCGGCGAAAGCCAAGCTGCCCACCGGTTGGAACGGTGCAGTTGCCGAGAGTCTGAACGAGCATCCGCTCTTCGCTTTCGCGTCATGAAGTTTTGCTTTGCCGGATGGCCTACAAGTCCGGTGAAGTTATCAGTTGAGTGTAGGGGAGTCGCCAAGTTGGTCAAGGCACCGGATTTTGATTCCGGCATGCGAGGGTTCGAGTCCTTCCTCCCCTGCCAAAAATTTTCCCGCATTTCCCGCCCAAGCCTGAAGCAGGTGCACGATGAGCAGCCACAGCCATGATGGCCTGATGGTCTTTACTGGCAACGCGAATCCCGCGCTCGCCCAGGAAGTCGTCAATATCCTTGGAATCCCCCTCGGCAAAGCAATGGTCAGCCGTTTCTCCGACGGCGAGATTCAGGTCGAGATCCAGGAAAACGTGCGCGGCAAGGACGTCTTCGTCCTGCAATCCACGTGCGCGCCGACGAACGACAACCTGATGGAACTGATGATCATGGTCGACGCGCTCAAGCGTGCGTCAGCCGGCCGGATCACCGCTGCCATCCCCTACTTCGGCTATGCCCGCCAGGACCGTCGCCCGCGCTCGGCGCGCGTCGCGATCTCGGCGAAGGTCATCGCGAACATGCTGGAAATCGCCGGCGTCGAGCGGATGATCACGATGGATCTGCACGCCGACCAGATTCAAGGCTTCTTCGACATCCCGGTCGACAACATCTACGCAACGCCGATCCTGCTGGGTGACCTGCGCAAGCAGAACTACTCGGATCTGCTCGTGGTATCGCCGGACGTCGGCGGCGTGGTCCGCGCCCGGGCACTCGCGAAGCAGCTCAACTGCGATCTCGCGATCATCGACAAGCGTCGTCCGAAAGCGAACGTCGCCGAAGTGATGAACATCATCGGTGAAGTCGAAGGCCGCACCTGCGTGATCATGGACGACATGGTCGATACGGCCGGCACGCTCTGCAAGGCTGCGCAAGTCTTGAAGAATCGCGGTGCGAAGCAGGTGTTCGCGTATGCGACGCACCCGGTGCTGTCGGGTGGCGCGGCCGAGCGTATCGCCGCATCGGAACTCGACGAGCTGGTCGTCACCGATACGATCCCGCTGTCGGCCGAATCGCTGGCCTGCTCGAAGATCCGCTCGCTGACGAGCGCGAGCCTGCTGGCCGAAACGTTCTCGCGAATCCGTCGCGGCGACTCGGTGATGTCGCTGTTCGCCGAATCCTGATCGCGTAACGACACGAAAAAGCATGCGCGGAAAGCGAAGCGGCAACGCTTCGCTTTTTGCACAATCGGACGGGATAGACGAAACCCCGCCCGTTTCATCAGGGGCCGCCATTTCGCAGGCCCCGTTTTACTGCCTGGTCGCGGGCAGCTAATGGAGAATCACATGAAAGTCGTCGCTTTCGAGCGCCAAGAGCAAGGTACGGGTGCGAGCCGCCGCCTGCGCAACGCTGGTAAGACCACGGGTATCGTCTACGGTGGCGAAGCTGCCCCGCAAAAGATCGAACTCGATCACAACGCGCTGTGGCACGCACTGAAGAAGGAAGCCTTCCACTCGTCGATCCTCGATCTCGAAGTGGCCGGCCAGTCGCAACAGGTTCTGCTGCGCGACGTGCAATACCACCCGTTCAAGCAACTCGTGCTGCACGTGGACTTCCAGCGCGTCGACGCGAAGAAGAAGCTGCACACGAAGGTGCCGCTGCACTTCCTGAACGCTGAAGTCAGCCCGGCAGTGAAGCTGTCGAGCGCAGTCGTCTCGCACGTCGCGACGGAAATCGAAATCGAGTGCCTGCCGTCGGCTCTGCCGGAATTCCTCGAAGTCGACCTGTCGAAGATCGAAGCAGGTCAGTCGCTGCACGCGAAGGACATCGCTCTGCCGAAGGGCGTGGCGCTGGTCGCGCACATCGACGCGGAAAACCCGGTTGTCGCATCGGCGACGATCCCGGCTGGCGCCGTGTCGGACGCAGCAGGCGAAGGCGAAACGCCGGCTGCCTAAGGGCTGCCCACGCGCCCGTTCGATCCGTTTCACGAAACGGTCGACGCAACCCGCCGCGGCTCGCCCGGCGGGTTTTTCTTTTTCTGCGCCCAGGCGGCGCTGCCGCCTACGAAACGTCATGATCAAACTGATCGTCGGCCTCGGCAACCCCGGGGCGGAATACACTGCGACACGCCACAACGCCGGCTTCTGGCTGGTCGACCAGCTCGCCCGCGAAGCCGGCGCGACGCTGCGCGACGAGCGCCGCTTCCATGGCTTCTACGCGAAAGCGCGCCTGCATGGCGAGGAAGTCCACCTGCTCGAGCCGCAAACCTACATGAACCGCTCCGGCCAGTCGGTCGTCGCGCTCGCGAGTTTCTTCAAGATCCTGCCCGACCAGATCCTCGTCGCACACGACGAGCTCGATCTGCCGCCCGGCACCGTGAAGCTGAAGCTCGGCGGCGGCAGCGGCGGCCACAACGGCCTGAAGGACATCTCCGCGCACCTGTCGTCGCAGCAATACTGGCGGCTGCGCATCGGCATCGGCCATCCGCGCGACCTGATCCCGGAAGGCGCGCGTGCCGGCGCGAAGCCCGACGTCGCGAACTTCGTGCTGAAGCCGCCGCGCCGCGACGAGCAGGACGTGATCGACGCATCGATCGAGCGCGCGCTCGCCGTGATGCCGATGGTCGTCAAGGGTGAACTCGACCGCGCGACGATGCAGCTGCATCGCAACTGAAGCCGCACCGGCACGGTGCAACGTGCCGTCCGGCGGCGCCGGGCGGCCTCTCGGTTCCGTGCAATTGCGCACCGCGTCGCCCACATGCGGTAATCTGGTCGTTTTTGCCCGTCAGGAGCCAAGCGGTGAGCCGTTACTGGAGCGACGTCGTTCAGCAACTCGTGCCTTATGTGCCGGGCGAACAGCCCGCACTCGCACACCCCATCAAGCTGAACACCAACGAGAATCCCTATCCGCCTTCGCCGCGCGTCGTCGCGGCGATCGCACGCGAACTCGGCGACACCGGCGACACGCTGCGCCGCTATCCCGACCCGCTCGCGCGCGCACTGCGCGAGACGGTCGCGGCCCATCACCGCATCGAGCCCGAACAGGTCTTCGTCGGCAACGGCTCCGACGAAGTCCTCGCGCACGCATTCCAGGCACTGCTCAAGCATGAGCGGCCGCTGCGTTTTCCCGACATCTCGTACAGCTTCTATCCGACCTACGCGCGCCTGTACGGCGTCGAGACCGCGGTCGTGCCGCTCGCGGACGACTTCTCGATCCGTGTCGACGACTATCTCGACGACGCGGGCGGCGTGCTGTTTCCGAACCCGAACGCGCCGACCGGGCGCGCGCTGCCGCTTGCGGACATCGAACGGATCGCGGCCGCGAACCCGTCGTCGGTCGTGCTGATCGACGAAGCGTATGTCGATTTCGGCGCGCAATCGGCGATCACGCTGATCGACCGCTATCCGAACCTGCTCGTCGTGCACACGACGTCGAAGGCGCGCTCGCTCGCGGGCATGCGCGTCGGTTTCGCGTTCGGCGATGCGGCGCTGATCGACGCGCTCAATCGCGTAAAGGACAGCTTCAACTCCTATCCGCTCGACCGGCTCGCGCAGGCCGCCGCCCAGGCGGCATACGAAGACACCGATTATTTCGACGCGACCTGCCGGCGCGTGATCGACACCCGTGCGCGCCTCACGCATGCACTCGAGGCGCTCGGCTTCGACGTCGTGCCGTCGGCCGCGAATTTCGTGTTCGCGCGCCGTCCCGCGCACGATGCGGGCGCGATCGCGGCAAAGCTGAAGGATCGGGAAATTTTCGTGCGGCACTTCCGCGCGCCGCGCATCGACCAGCATTTGCGCATCACGGTCGGCACCGACGCGGAATGCGATGCGCTCGTCGCGGCGCTGCGCGAGCTGATCGACTGAAGCACAAGCGGGAAGCGTAACCGGCGCCGAGCGGCGCCGGTCGAGGAAATCGTGACGTCGTGACGCGCGCGTCACGACGGGGTCACTGCTGGGTCACTGCGCGTCGTCGCCCTTCGCGGCGGTCAACGCGTGATACTTCTCCATCAACTGCGCGTGCGATTCGTCATGCTGCGGATCGCGCGGAATGCATTCGACCGGACACACCTGCTGGCACTGCGGTTCGTCGAAATGGCCGACGCACTCGGTGCACTTGTTCGGGTCGATCACGTAGATATCCGGGCCCATCGAAATCGCGCCGTTCGGGCACTCGGGCTCGCACACGTCGCAATTGATGCACTCGTCGGTAATCATCAAAGACATACTGATCTCACTTCTTCAGGCCGGCGGCCGGCTTCGCGATGAAACCGGCCGGCGCCGCGTCACGCGGCGGGGCCTCCCATCGCGGCGACTTTCTCGGTCAGCCACTTCTCGACGGACGGGAACACGAATTTGCTGACATCGCCGCCCAACTGCGCGATTTCGCGCACGATCGTCCCCGAGATGAACTGGTATTGATCGGACGGCGTCATGAACATCGTCTCGACGTCGGGCAGCAGATAGCGGTTCATCCCCGCCATCTGGAACTCATACTCGAAATCGGACACGGCACGTAGGCCGCGCACGATCACGCGCGCGTTGTTGGTGCGGACAAAGTCCTTCAACAGGCCCTTGAACCCCATCACCTTCACGTTCGGATAATGGCCGAGCACCTCGTTCGCAATCTTCAGACGTTCCTCCAGCGAGAAGAACGGCTTCTTCGCGCGGCTGTCGGCCACACCGACCACCAGCGTATCAAAAATACTCGACGCACGCCGCACGAGGTCTTCATGCCCGCGCGTCAGCGGATCGAACGTACCGGGATACACGGCGACTACCATGTCGCTCCTCCTGTCATCACGCAAACGGGGTGGCAGCCGTGCGATGCGCACGCCACTGCCGAGATGGGCATGCGTCGCCTTTCCGGCGCGCCGCCTCGTATGGAACGCGCATTATTCATCATTTTCGCGCTGCAGCAAATGGTAGTGAACCGCACCGGCCTTGCCGTGCTTTACCACCTGCCAGCCGGCGAGCGCTTCGTGCGCGGCCGGGTCGAGTTCCGCCGCCGTCTCGACGTAGAGCAAGCCATCCGGCGCGACGAGCGGCGCCGCCAGCGCGATCACGCGATCGAGCACGGCCGGCTCGCCGAACGGCGGATCGAGGAACACGACGTCGAACGCGCCCGGGGTCAGCCCGGCCGCGAGCCGCAGCGCGTCGGCTTCCGCGACCTCGACCGAGCGCGCGCCGAGCTTGTCCTTGATCGCACGCAGCTGCTGCGCCGCGCGCGGGTGGCGCTCGACCATCACGACGCTCGTCGCGCCGCGCGACGCGGCCTCGAACCCGAGCGCGCCGGTGCCCGCGAACAGGTCGAGGCAGCGCCGGCCGTCGAGATCCTGGCCGAGCCAGTTGAACAGCGTCTCGCGCACGCGATCGGGCGTCGGCCGCAGGCCGTCGAGATCGAGCACGGCGAGCGGCGTGCGTTTCCAGTCACCGCCGATGATGCGGATCGTGTGCGGCTTGCCGCGGCCGGAAGGGGCCGCCGGGCGGCCGGAAGAGGAACGGGACATACGGAATATCGACGACGGAGGGACCGGGTGTGCACGGGGGCGCACCGCCAAACAGGCGCACGTTACCACAGCGGCGGCACCGGCTGACGCGAGTGCCTCGCCGCACTGATAAAATGCACGGTTTCGGCCGCCGTGCGCACGCCCGACAGCCCCTGCCGCGCTCCACCTCGCGGCGCCCGCCCTCTTCCCGACGTCAGACCATGTTCAGCTTCTTCAAACGATTCAAGAAAACGCAGGAGTCCGACTCCACGGAATCGCAGTCGGCCGACGCGCTGCAACCGGACGAGCCGTCCGACGCGCCCGCCCCCGATGCCCGTCAGGCGATCGAAGCACCGCCCGCCCCCGCGCAACCGCAACCGCAACCGGCAGCGCCGGCCGTCGTGATGACGGTCACGCCGACCAACGACGGCAGCGACGACGTCGTCGAAGCGGTCGAGATCGTGCCGCCGCCGACGCAGGACGCCTCCGCGAAAAAATCGTGGCTCACCCGCCTGAAAACGGGGCTCGCGAAGACGGGTTCGAGCATCACCGGCGTGTTCGTCAACACGAAGATCGACGAGGATCTGTACGAAGAACTCGAGGCCGCGCTGCTGATGTCCGACGCCGGCGTCGATGCGACCGAGTACCTGCTCGGTGCGCTGCGCGAGAAAGTGCGAACGGGGCGGCTGACCGATCCGCAGCAGGTGAAGAGCGCGCTGCACGACCTGCTCGTCGAACTGCTGAAGCCGCTCGAGAAATCGCTGATGCTCGGCCGCGCGCAGCCGCTCGTGATGATGATCACGGGCGTGAACGGCGCGGGCAAGACCACCAGCATCGGCAAGCTCGCAAAGCATCTGCAGAGCTTCGACCAGTCGGTGCTGCTGGCAGCGGGCGACACGTTCCGCGCGGCCGCGCGCGAACAGCTGGCGGTCTGGGGCGAACGCAACAACGTGACGGTCGTCCAGCAGGAAAGCGGCGACCCGGCCGCGGTGATCTTCGACGCGGTCAGCGCCGCGCGCGCGCGCAAGATCGACGTGATGATGGCCGACACGGCCGGCCGCCTGCCGACGCAGCTGCACCTGATGGAAGAGCTGAAGAAGGTGAAGCGCGTGATCTCGAAGGCGCACGACGGCGCGCCGCACGAGGTGCTGCTCGTGATCGACGCGAACACCGGCCAGAACGCGCTCACGCAGGTGAAGGCCTTCGACGACGCGCTCGGCCTCACGGGCCTGATCGTCACGAAGCTCGACGGCACCGCCAAGGGCGGGATCCTCGCCGCGATCGCGCGGCAGCGCCCGGTGCCCGTCTACTTCATCGGCGTCGGCGAGAAGGTCGAGGACCTGCAGCCGTTCAGCGCCGTGGAATTCGCGGACGCGCTACTCGACTGAACGCCGCCGGCCGCACCGCACGGGGCGCCTTCGGGCGCCCTTTTTCATGCGCGCCGGAAACCGCCAGCCGCGGCCGCGACATCGCTCGGCGTCACCGCGTCACTCGGCGTCGGGCTGCACGCCGGGCTCGGCGGCCTTGAACGCGTCGAGCGTCGACGCATAATCGGCCACCCGCTGGATCGTCGGGAAGCGCGTCGTATCGATCGAGAAACGGTTCGCGTTGAACACCTGCGGCACGATGCAGATATCCGCGAGCGTCGGCGTGTCGCCGAAGCAAAGCTTGCCGGTACGCGGATCATTCGCGAGGCGCGTCTCGAGCGACGCGAAACCCGCCTCGATCCAGTGCCGGTACCACTCGTTCTTCGCTTCCTCCGGCACCTTCAGCGTGTGCTTCAGGTACTTCAGCACGCGCAGGTTGTTCAGCGGATGGATCTCGCACGCGACCTGCAGCGCGATCGCCCGCACATACGCGCGGTCACCCGGCTGCTTCGGCAGCAGCGCAGGTTCGGGATGCATTTCCTCGAGATATTCGATGATCGCGAGCGATTGCTGCAGCGTGGCATCGCCGTCGATCAGCGTCGGCACGACCGCATCCGGATTCACCGCGCGGTAGGCGTCCTTCAGTTGCTCGCCGCCGTCGCGCAGCATGTGCACGGGGACCGTTTCGTACGGCAGCCGCTTCAGGTTCAGGGCGATCCGCACGCGGTACGACGCGGAACTGCGGAAATAGCTGTAGAGCTTCATGGGATGTCTCTCGTAGTCGTATTCGGCCGGCGACGGCAAGCGCAGGGCCCCGCCGGGAACCCGAGTTTAGCGCGCCGCGCGGTGCCGACGCGCGCGGCCGCCCTTGGGCGAGCCGCGCGCATGCGATACTCGGGGCATTCCTGACCGTTCACCGCGCGGCCCGATGCCGGCCGCCCGCCCCACGCCCGATGACCGCTCCCCACGACCCCGCAGCCTCGCCGTTCCCTTGCGCCCGCTTCATCAAGGAAATCGGCCGCGGCCCGCACGGCGCACGCGCGCTATCCGCCGAAGACACGTTCGAGCTCTATCGCGCGATGCTCGATGGCCGCGTGTCGGACGTCGAACTCGGCGCGATCCTGATCGCCTATCGCCTGAAGGGTGAAAGCGCCGACGAACTGGCCGCGATGCTCGCCGCCGCGCAGGCGTCGTTCGAACCCGTGCACGTGCAGGATGCCGCGTTCCGCCCGGTGTCGATTCCGAGCTACAACGGCGCGCGCAAGCAGCCGAACCTGGTGCCGCTGCTCGCGCTGCTGCTCGCGCGCGAAGGCGTGCCGGTGCTCGTGCACGGCGTCGAGCGCGATCCCGGCCGCGTGACGAGCGCGGAGATCTTCTCGGTGCTGTCGATCGCGCCGTCGACGTCGCACGACGCGATCGAGGACACGCTCGCCGAGCGCCGCGTCGCGTTCGCGCCGATCGATGCGCTGGCGCCGCGCATCGCGCACCTGTTGGCGATGCGCGGCGTGCTCGGCGTGCGCAACTCCACGCACACGCTGGTGAAGATCCTGCAGCCGTTCGCGCCGCCCGGGCTGCGGCTCGTCAACTACACGCATCCGCCGTACCGCGAGAGCCTCGCGCAACTGTTCCGCGATCATCCGGACGCCGCGCTCGGCGGTGCGCTGCTCGCGCGCGGCACCGAAGGCGAAGCGGCGGCCGACACGCGGCGCCAGGTGCAGGTCGACTGGCTGCACGATGGCGTGTGCGACACGCTGATCGAGGCCGAGCGCTCGTCGACCGACGCGCCGCCCGTCGTGCTGCCCGAATCGCGCGACGCGGCGACGACGGCCGCCTGGACGGACGCCGTGCTGCGCGGCGAAATCCCCGTGCCCGACGCGCTCGCGCGGCAGGTCGCGACGATCGTGCGGATCGTGCGGACCGCACCGTGACCGCAGCGTGAACGGTATCCGGGTCGGCCCTCTTTCGCGCCGACCTTTGAACCGACCATTTGACACGCGCACGCATCCTGGCATAGAGTTGTCGCCATGCGTTCCTTTCCGAACACCCTCCGAATTACCTCCGGCCGCCTAGCGCGGTCGCTATCGCTACGACTAGCCTAAGGCTCTCGTAGCGCCGTGTGCTGTCCGCACGGTCCCTCCAGCAGTTCCTCGCAGCACCCTTCTCGCAGTTTTTACAACCCGAAGTCGTCAGCATTCGTCCGTCTATCCGTCGGTCGATTCGCGAAGATCATCCGCATCCGCGGCGCCGTTTCCGGCGCCACGGTGCGAGGCAGCGCCAACCGTCGCCCTCGCCGCCCGTCTTCGCTCGCGACTCGAGACCCGAGGTCCAGAAGATGAAGCGCAACCCGCAAGACAAGTACCGTCCGTTCGAACCCGTCCGCCTCAATGGCCGCCGCTGGCCGACCCGCACCATCGAGCGTGCGCCGGTCTGGATGAGCACCGACCTGCGCGACGGCAACCAGTCGCTGATCGAGCCGATGAGCATCGAGCAGAAGCTGGAATTCTTCGACATGCTGGTTGCGATCGGTTTCAAGGAGATCGAAGTCGGTTTTCCGTCGGCGTCGCAAACCGACTTCGATTTCGTCCGCAAGCTGATCGACGACAAGCGCATCCCCGACGACGTGACGATCGAAGTGCTCGTGCAGTCGCGCGAAGACCTGATCGCACGCACCTTCGACGCGCTCGAAGGCGTGCCGCGCGCCATCGTGCACCTGTACAACGCGATCTGCCCGTCGTTCCGTCGCATCGTGTTCGGGATGTCGAAGGACGACGTGAAGGCACTCGCCGTCGACGGCACGCGCGTCATCAAGGAACATGCGGCGGCCCGTCCGGACACGCACTGGACCTACCAGTACTCGCCGGAAACGTTCAGCATGACCGAACTGACGTTCGCGCGCGAAGTGTGCGACGCGGTCGCGCAGGCATGGCGGCCGACCCGCGATCACAAGATGATCGTCAACCTGCCGGCGACCGTCGAAGCCGCGAGCCCGAACGTGTTCGCCGACCAGATCGAGTGGATGGACCGCAATCTCGCGTATCGCGACAGCATCGTGCTGTCCGTGCATCCGCACAACGATCGCGGCACCGCGGTCGCGGCCGCCGAACTCGCACTGCTCGCGGGCGCCGACCGCATCGAGGGCTGCCTGTTCGGCAACGGCGAGCGCACCGGCAACGTCGATCTCGTCACGCTCGCGCTGAACCTCTACACGCAGGGCATCGACCCGGGCCTCGATTTCTCCGACATCGACGCGGTGCGCCGCGTGGTCGAGCGCTGCAACCAGATTCCGGTGCATCCGCGCCATCCGTACGCGGGCGACCTCGTGTTCACCGCGTTCTCCGGCTCGCACCAGGATGCGATCCGCAAGGGTTTCGCGCAGCAGCGGCCCGACGCCGTGTGGGAAGTGCCGTACCTGCCGATCGACCCGGCCGACCTCGGCCGCAGCTACGACGCGGTGATCCGCGTGAACAGCCAGTCCGGCAAGGGCGGCGCGACGTTCCTGCTCGAACGCGGGATGGGCTTCACGCCGACGCGCCGCGTGCAGATCGAGTTCAGCCACGCGGTGCAGACGCTCGCCGACGCGTCCGGCGAGGAAGTGACCGGCGATGCGATCTGCGCGCTGTTCGCCCGCGAATTCTTCGAGACCGCCGGCCCGGCCGCGCGCCACGGTGACGCCGCGCGCTGGCAGAACCGCGACATCGCGGTCGCGCCGCCGGCCGACGCGACGCCCGAAGACGCCGTGCAACGGATGGCCGCGGCCTTCGCGACGGCGGCCGGCGCGACGATCGACGTCGCGTCGTGCGAACACGCGCGCACGACGGACGGCAGGATCGCGGTATCGGTCGGCTGCCGGATCGGCGATGCGCCGCTGCGGCATGGCGTCGGGGTACACGCCGATCCGGCGAGCGCCGCGCTCGACGCGGTCGTCAGCGCGATCAACCGCTCGGCCTGGCATTGCGCCGACCGACGCGCGGCGGCCTGAGCACCGGGTTTCGCTTCAGGGTTCGAACGTCAGGGAGCGGGGCGTGACCGCCCGTGCGCCGCGCGATCCGCGCCGCACGGGTCAGCAAAAAGCGGCCCAGGAGGCCGCTTCGGTCGGGACATGAAAAGGAGCGCCACGCGCGCTCATGTCTCGGTCGCGCACCGCGTCGCCTGCCACGCCAGCAGGCGCCAGCGGCCCTGCTCGTGGGTGTGGACGGCCGTATAGGCGATCGGAAACACCAGCCCGCCGTTGTTCGTTTCCATCTCGATCAGCGCGCGCCCGGTGACGACGCACGTGGCGTCGCCGACGGGCAGCAGCTCCTGCGACTGGATTTCGATCTGGCGATAGCGACGGCGGCCGGCGACGATTGCGTCGATGAACTGCCGCTTGGTTTCGCGTTTGCCGTTGGTGTGCACGAAGAACACCTTGTCCGACAACTGCGCGTCGAGCGCCTCGCCGTCCCCGTCGACCATCGCCCGGAACCGATCGCGCTCGAGTGCGCGAATCGCATCGACCACCTTCGTCATCGCCTGACTCCTCGGCAACGCGCCCGCCGTGCGCGGGCGTGCGGATCAGAAGTTGTACTGCACGTAGAACTGGTGGAAATTTATACCAGGATTCGGCTCTTTGATACCCGCGTTAGACACATGTTGAAAACGGTAACCGAGCTGATACTGTTGGCGTGCTCCAAACTGCGCGCCGACACCGACCACGTCCGCGAACTGGAAGGATGTCGACAGCGACAGATTGTTCGAGATCGTCGGGTGAGTCAGGAACCGGATGCCGGCGCCGGCCTCGATGAACGGGCGAACCTGGCCCGCGCTCTTGATGAAACGGAACATCGGCGTCGCGCCGAACTCCCCGAGATTGGCGTGAACGTTGCCGCCCGTATGCCAGTAGCCGACGTGGCCTTCCATCACGAACGCGAAGTGCCAGCCGCCGATTTCCCACCAGTTCCAGCCCGGATCCCACACCACGGCGAGATCGGCCTTGTCGATCCCGCGGCGATCGGAAAAACCGCCGCCCGCCTGGATCCCCCAGCGGTCAGCGAACGCGGCCCCCGATCCGCCCAGCAGTGACGCGGCCAGTAGCGCATGCAGGGTAAGCCGGCAACGGGACCGACCATTCTTCTTATTGTTCATCTGACACTCCAACTTTGCGTGTTGAATGGAGCCGTGCGCAGCAGCCGGCCCGAAGCGAACTGAATGGTATGGTAAAGGACTTTTCGAATCGGCATCACGAAGCGAAATTGTTTGCTTCCAAAACTACAAAAATCGAAAACGTCTACTGATTACCCTCAGAAACAACGGTTTACGGAACTTCCACCCGGGTCCCCGGCCGCAAATTAGACTATCGACTCGACAAGTCCGATAGAAAAACGGGGAACTCGGATGCCCACGCGCCCTCTAAGGGTTAGCACTCAGATTACGGGAGTGCTAAGATGGTCCCCGGAATGTCATCCGAGACCAGGGTTTGTCCCTGATTCCAAAGGAGTTTTTTAGTGAGCCACGCCCTGACCCTTCCGAACACCCTGAGCCCGACGCCGGCTAAGGCCGAATCGGCAGGCTCGCTGGCGCTCGCAACTCATTCGATGTTGCCGGGCCAGCTTGGCAACATCGACGCGTACATCCAGGCCGTCAACCGGATCCCGTTGCTGACCGCCGAGGAAGAACGCCGCTACGCGACCGAATTCCGCGAAGACAACAACCTCGACTCGGCCCGCCGCCTCGTGCTGTCGCACCTGCGGCTCGTCGTGTCGATCGCGCGCAACTATCTCGGCTACGGCCTGCCGCACGGCGACCTGATCCAGGAAGGCAACATCGGCCTGATGAAGGCGGTGAAGCGTTTCGACCCGACGCAAAACGTGCGCCTGGTGTCGTACGCGATCCACTGGATCAAGGCCGAGATCCACGAGTACATCCTGCGCAACTGGCGGATGGTGAAGGTCGCGACGACGAAGGCGCAGCGCAAGCTGTTCTTCAACCTGCGCAGCCACAAGAAGAGCATGCAGGCGATGACGCCCGAGGAAATCGACGGCCTCGCGCAGGAGCTCAACGTCAAGCGCGAAGACGTGACCGAGATGGAAACGCGCCTGTCGGGCGGCGACATCGCGCTCGAGGGCCAAGTGGACGACGGCGAGGAGTCGTATGCGCCGATCGCCTACCTGGCCGATTCGCACAACGAGCCGAGCGCCGTGCTCGCCGCGCGTCAGCGCGACATGCTGCAGACGGACGGCATCGCGCAGGCGCTCGAGGCGCTCGACGCACGCAGCCGCCGGATCATCGAGGCGCGCTGGCTGAATGTCGACGACGACGGCGCGGGCGGCTCGACGCTGCACGATCTCGCGGCCGAATTCGGCGTGTCGGCGGAACGCATCCGCCAGATCGAAGCGAGCGCCATGAAGAAGATGCGCACCGCCCTCGCCGAATACGCGTAAATCCGCGATTTAGAACGCTTCACCCAAAACCGCTGCCCGACCGGCAGCGGTTTTTTTTCGTCCGTCGTTTCCTGCGTCGCTTCGCCAATTAGTCGACCTTATCGACCGGCTTTCCGACGGATTCCGGCCTCATCCGCATACCGTTGATCTACCTCAAGTTTTGGCCCGCAATTCGCGACGGTCTGCCGCAGCGCGGCACTCGGCAGCGGAAAGCCGGCGCTTTAAAATTGGCATGTCGGCTTAAAAGGATTAAAACAGCTTAAGTGCCGTCATAAATCCGACGTAAAGTCGCCCCAAAACCAACGCAAATCGATTCAGGATAATCGCCTTGATCTCGATCAACAAACAGCCGGCGCCGCCTCCCCCGCAGGCCGCCGGCACGATCGGCTGGCGCGCGCGCATCGCCGCATGGGCGCGCGGCCCGACCCTCATGCGCGACATCACGCTGGTGCTGATCGTCAAGCTGATCCTCCTGATGTCGCTCAAATACGCATTCTTCAATCATCCGCAGGCCAAGCACATGTCGCTGCCGCCTGCCGTCGTCGCCGAGAAGCTGCTCTCGGTGCCGGCTCCTGCATCTACCGAGGGAGACCACCATGATAAGTAGCGAAGTCGTCGATCTGTCACGTCTACAGTTCGGCATCACGGCGCTCTACCACTTCCTGTTCGTGCCGCTGACGCTCGGCCTGTCCTGGCTGCTCGTCATCATGGAAGCCGTCTACGTGATGACCGGCAAGCAGGTCTACAAGGACATGACCCAGTTCTGGGGCAAGCTGTTCGGGATCAACTTCGCGATGGGCGTGACGACCGGCATCACGCTCGAATTCCAGTTCGGCACGAACTGGTCGTACTACTCGCACTACGTCGGCGACATCTTCGGCGTGCCGCTCGCGGTGGAAGGCCTGATGGCGTTCTTCCTCGAATCGACGTTCGTCGGTCTGTTCTTCTTCGGCTGGAACCGCCTGTCGAAGGTCAAGCACCTGATGGTCACGTTCCTCGTCGCGCTGGGCTCCAACCTGTCCGCGCTGTGGATTCTCGTCGCGAACGGCTGGATGAACAATCCGGTCGGCGCGGAGTTCAACTACCAGACGATGCGCATGGAGATGACGAGCCTGTTCGACGTGCTGTTCAACCCGGTCGCGCAGGTGAAGTTCGTGCACACCGTGTCGGCCGGCTACGTGTCGGCGGCGATGTTCGTGCTCGGCGTGTCGTCGTGGTACCTGCTGAAGAAGCGCGACGTCGACTTCGCGCTGCGCTCGTTCGCGGTCGCGGCCGGCTTCGGCCTCGCGGCGACGCTCTGCGTGATCGTGCTCGGCGACGAATCGGGCTATACGACCGGCGAAGTGCAGAAGATGAAGCTCGCCGCGATCGAATCCGAATGGGAAACGGCGCCCGCGCCGGCCCCGTTCACGCTGATCGGCATTCCGAACCAGGAGGAACAGCGCACCGACTACGCGATCAAGATCCCGTACGCGCTCGGCCTGATCGCGACGCGCTCGATCGACGAGCCCGTGATCGGCCTGCGCGAGCTCGCGAAGCTCAGCGAGGAGCACATCCAGAGCGGGATGGTCGCGTACGGCGCGCTGCAGAAGATCAAGCAGGGCGACACGAGCGAGGCGACCCGCGCGTTGTTCGACCAGCACAAGCAGTATCTCGGCTACGGGTTGATGCTCAAGCAGTTCACGCCGAACGTGACGGACGCGACGCCCGAGCAGATCAAGGCCGCCGCGAAGAAGACGATCCCGCCGGTCGCGCCCGTGTTCTTCTCGTTCCGGATCATGGTGGCCCTCGGCTTCCTGTTCGTCGCGACGTTCGTTGCCGCGTTCTGGTTCTGCGCGCGCCGCGAGTTGCTGCAGGACAACCGCCGGTGGTTCCTCCGCTACGCGGTGTGGGCGATCCCGCTGCCGTGGATCGCGATCGAATTCGGCTGGATCGTCGCCGAGCTCGGCCGCCAGCCGTGGACGATCGCCGGCGTGCTGCCGACGCACCTGTCCGCGTCGAGCCTGCAGCCGAGCGACCTGTACCTGAGTCTCGCCGGCTTCATCCTGTTCTACACCGCGCTGTTCGTCATCGAGATCAAGCTGATGTTCAAGTACGCGCGCCTCGGCCCGTCGTCGCTGCATACCGGCCGCTATCACCACGAACTCGCCGCTGCCGGCGAGCGGGCCGCGGTTTGAGCACGCCCTCGCAACCGAACAAGGAATCGCTATGGACTATGCAACTCTCAAGCTGATCTGGTGGCTGCTCGTCGGCGTGCTGCTGATCGGCTTCGCCGTCACCGACGGCTTCGACATGGGCGCGACCGCGCTGCTGCCGTTCCTCGGCAAGACCGACGACGAGCGCCGCATCATCGTCAACACGGTCGGCGCGACGTGGGAAGGCAACCAGGTGTGGCTGATCACGGCCGGCGGCGCGATGTTCGCCGCATGGCCGCTCGTCTACGCCGCGTCGTTCTCCGGCTTCTACTTCGCGATGCTGCTCGTGCTGTTCGCGCTGTTCTTCCGGCCGGTCGGCTTCGACTATCGCAGCAAGCGGCCCGACCCGCGCTGGCGCGCGGGCTGGGACTGGGGCCTGTTCGTCGGCGGCTTCGTGCCGGCGCTGGTGTTCGGCGTCGCGTTCGGCAACCTGCTGCAGGGCGTGCCGTTCAAGTTCGACAGCGACCTGCGGGTGACTTACTACGGCGGCTTCTGGGCGCTGCTGAACCCGTTCGCGCTGCTTTGCGGGCTCGTCAGCCTCACGATGCTCGTCGCGCACGGCGCCGCGTTCATCAAGATGAAGACCGACGGCGTGATCGCGCGCCGCGCGTCGATCGCACTGCGCGTGTCGGCGCTCGTTGCGGTCGTGCTGTTCGTGCTGGCCGGTGTGCTGGTCGCGTCGACGATCGGCGGCTTCCACATCACGCACGCCGCGCCGAACGACACGGTCGCGAACCCGCTGCTGAAGGACGTCGCCGCCGGCTCGGGCCTGTGGCTCGCGAACTACGGCGAGTATCCGTGGATGATCGCGGCGCCGCTGGTCGGGATCGCGGGCGGCCTGCTCGCGCTGCTGCTCGCCGGCTCCAGGCAGGAAAAGACGGCGTTCTTCTGCACCGGCCTGATGATCACCGGCGTGATCCTGACCGCGGGGTTCTCGATGTTCCCGTTCATCATGCCGTCGTCGCTCGACCCGCGCAGCAGCCTGACCGTGTGGGATTCGACGTCGAGCCACATGACGCTGCAGGTGATGCTGTTCGCGGTGATCGTGTTCCTGCCGATCGTCCTGCTCTACACGAGCTGGGTCTATCGCGTGATGCGCGGCAAGGTCACGCGCCAGACGCTCGAAGAGAACGAACATTCGATGTATTGAACCCGGCCGAGGGCGCACGCGCCCTCGCCTACCGTTTCGCAAGGAGTCGGACCATGTGGTATTTCAGCTGGATTCTCGGTATCGGCGTCGCGCTGTCGTTCGGCATCGTCAACGCGATGTGGCTCGAAGCGCGGCAAAAGCCGCAGGAAGCGCCGGTGCGCGCACGCCGCGACTGACGCGGGGGCGGGGGCGGCGCGCCATCGCCCCGCCACCGCTGCGTCCGGAACGAACCTCGCTTCATGCGAGGTTTTTTTTCGTCCGGACAGCGGCGTGCCCGCGCGGTCGGTCGATGCCAATTTAGCGCCAGATTGATACCACTTGAATACCAATAAAAGGTTTCATATGATCGTTGGACGCGGCCGCCAACGGGCCGCATCCATTTGAGTGGGGGAGACATGCGAATCCTGTGTGTGGCGCGCGCCTGCGCGTCGCGTCGCCGCTTGCGTGCGGCGGCCGGTTGCCGGGTGACGGCGCTCGCCGTTGCCGTCGGGCGCGACCACCCCGATACCACCGGCGACGCACGCGTCGACGCCGCCGCATCCGCCGCCCATTCCCGATGAACGCGCCGACGTGCGCTCGCCGATCGGATCGGCACGCGTGTCCGCCTCCCGTTCCGTAACGCACGCGACTCGCGTGCCGAATACGTCCGGCGCAACCGCCTCGCGCCGGACGCTGGTGTCCCCGCAGCTCCGTTGAAAGTCCCGACCGCGGCGACGTCGTCCCACGACGCCGCGAGGCCCCCCTTTTTTCTCAGGAGTTCGAATGAAGAACACGTTGCCCTCCCTGTTGACCGGCTTGCTGATCGCGGCGCTGTTGCCGGCCGCGACCTGCGCCGAGCCGGTGCAAACCGCCGCCGGCGCGATCGCCGGCACCGCCCGGCCGGCCACGCAGCCGGCCGATCTCGCGGCATTGCTGTCGAATGGCCTCGCGTTGCGCGTCTCCGTGGACAACAACCACGCGGCCGCGGCCGGCGTGCCATGTGCGGACCTCGGCGCCGACGGCGCGGCCTGCGCGACGGGCCGCCTGTTCCTGCAGAACCGCGGCCACCAGCCGATCGCCGACGGTGGCTGGAAACTCTACCTGCACAGCATCCGCCGCCTGCTGCGAATCGACCGTCCGGGTTTCGCGCTACGTCGGCTCACCGGCGACCTGTACGAGCTGACGCCGCAGCCGGGATCGGTACGGCTCGCGCCCGGCGAACGCATCGAGCTGCCGTTCGTCGCCGAATACTGGGTGCGGCGCTACAGCGACGTGATTCCGCGGCCATACGTCGTCGTCGACGGCGCACCGCCCGCGGTGCTCCGCTACAACGACACCGACAACGAGCTTCGCTACGTCGAATCGCTGCCGCCCGACGCGCAGAACAACTCGACGGGCAACGCGCCGGCCGTCGCCGCGCGGCCCGACGCGAGCCGCGCGCTGCCGAGCGTGAAGCGCGAGCAGCCGCTGCCCGGCGCGCTCGATCTGCGCGGCGTCGAGCTCGTGCTGGCCAACCTGCCCGACACGCAGGTCGCGGCGCTGCGCGAACGCGCGACGACGCTCGGCCTGGACGGCGCACGCGTGCCGGTGTTCGGCGTGGTCGCACCGCGCCGGCTGCCGGCCGATATCGCGACGCCGGGCGGCTACCGGCTCGCGATCGGGCCGCGCGGCGTCCTCATCGAAGGCTACGATCGCGCCGGCCTCTACTACGGCGTGCAGACGCTGTTCTCGCTTGCCCCGGCCGGCGGCGGCACGATCCCGGCGCTGCTCATCGAGGATGCGCCGCGCTTCACGCATCGCGGGATGCACGTCGATCTCGCGCGCAACTTCAAGCAACCGGCGACGCTGCGCCGCCTGATCGACCAGATGAGTGCGTACAAGCTCAATCGCCTGCACCTGCACCTGTCCGACGACGAAGGCTGGCGCATCGAGATTCCCGGCCTGCCCGAGCTGACCGACATCGGCGCGCGCCGCTGCCACGACCCGAGCGAGACGCGCTGCCTGCTGCCGCAACTCGGCTCCGGCCCCGACGACCGCTCGGGCGGCGGCTACCTGACGCGCGCCGACTACGTCGCGCTCGTGCGCTACGCGGCCGACCGCTTCATCGACGTGATTCCCGAAATCGACATGCCCGCGCACGCGCGCGCGGCCGTCGTGTCGATGGAGGCGCGCTACCGCCGGCTGCATGCGGCCGGCCGCGAACAGGACGCGAACGCGTACCGGCTGCTCGATCCGCAGGACACGTCGAACCTGACGACGGTGCAGTTCTACGACCGGCGCAGCGACCTGAACCCGTGCGTGCCGGGCGCGCTCAACTTCGCGTCGAAGGTGATCCGCGAGATCGCGGCGATGCATGCGGACGCGCAGGCGCCGCTGCGCATCTGGCACTACGGCGGCGACGAAGCGAAGAACATCCTGCTCGGCGGCGGCTTCCAGCCGTTGAACGGCACCGATCCGAACAAGGGGCGCATCGACCTCGCCGCGCAGGACAAGCCGTGGGCGCGCTCGCCCGCGTGCACGGCGCTGCTCCAGCGCGGCGAGATCAAGTCGATCGACGAGCTGCCGACGCGCTTCGCGAAACAGGTGAGCGCGGCGGTCGACGCGAACGGGATCGGCACGATGGCCGCGTGGCAGGACGGCATCAAGCATGCGAGCGGGCCGCAGGACTTCAGCACGCGGCATGTGATGGTGTCGCTGTGGGACACGATCTTCTGGGGCGCGTCGGACAGCGCGCGCGACCTGAGCGGCAAGGGCTACCAGACGGTGCTGGCGCTGCCGGACTACCTGTACTTCGACTTCCCGTACACGCTGAACCCGCGCGAACGCGGCTATTACTGGGGTTCGCAGGCAACCGACGAGTACAAGGTGTTCTCGCTCGCGCCGGAGAACCTGCCGCAGAACGCCGAAGTGATGGGCGATCGCGACGGCAACGCGTTCGAGGTGACCGGCACGGGCCCCGCGCCGCGCATCGAAGGCATCCAGGGTCAAGCCTGGGGCGAGGTGATGCGCAACGACACGTTCCTCGAGTACATGGTCTACCCGCGCCTGCTCGCGCTCGCCGAACGCGCGTGGCACCGCGCCGACTGGGAGCTGCCGTACGCGGCCGGCGTGCGCTACAAGCGCGGCGACACGCACCGCGTCGACACGGCCGCGCTGCAGCGCGACTGGGCCGGTTTCGCGACGCTGGTCACGCAGCGCGAATTGCCGAAGCTAGAGCGGGCCGGCATCGGCTACCGGAAGCCGACCTTCACGCTGACGAACCCGTGAACGATCGAGCGGCCGAGCGGCTGGCTGGCTGAGCGGCCGATCGGTCGACGAGGAGTCGAGCGGCTGACCGCTGATCGGTGATCGGTGATCGGTGATCGGTGATCGGTGATCGGTGATCGGTGATCGGTGATCGGTGATCGGTGAGCGCCGAGCGCCGAGCGGCTGGCTGGCTGGCTGGCTGGCTGACTGGCCGAGCGGTCGAGCGGCTGACCGCTGACCGCTGATCGGTGAATCGCTGAGCGGCTGACCGGCTGACCGGCTGACCGGCTGAGCGATGCTCGATGCGCGATGCGCGATGCAGACGAACGCATCGCGCATACGCCCCGCCAATGAAAAACGGCTTGCGACACATCGCAAGCCGTTTTCGTTTTGCTGCGCTGCGACCCGGACCGGGCCGGCCTCAGCGCATCAGGCCGGTTGCGCGGCCGCGCCGCCGCCCGTCGACGGCAGACGTGCGCCGAGCTGTTCAGCGTAGCGTGCCGCCGCGTTGCCGCAGACGATGTGGAACGTATCCGGCGACACCCATGCGACATCGAGTGCACCGAGGCGCTCACGATCGACCGCCGATGCGTCGCGCACGACGACACGCAGGCGCGTGGTCGCGATCGCGTCTAGCGTTGCGACGTTGGTCGCCCCGCCGAACACCGCGAGCCAGCGCAGCGGATCGGGATCGAGCGGGCCGGCCGCCGCGCCCGTGACCGGCTGCGCGGCCGCCGCCGTGGCCGGCGCCGCGGCACCGGTCGCGCCGCTGCCGATCGCCGAACGCATTTCGTCGGCAATGATGTCGGCCTCGGGCCCGATGATCACCTGCACGCTGTTGCCGCCGCGCTTGAGCACGCCGCGCGCGCCGATCGACTTCAGTTCAGGCTCCGACACCTTCTCCGGGTCGACGACGCTCAGGCGCAGGCGCGTCGTGCATGCGTCGACGACCGTCAGGTTGCCCGCTCCGCCAAGCGCGGCGATGTAGCGCAGCGCACGCGGCGCGGCCGCCGCGGCACCGGCAGCCGGCGCGACGAAACCGCCCGATGCGAACGACTCGGTCGCCGCATCGGCCGAGGCCGGCTCGCGGCCCGGCGTCGCCATGTTGAACTTGCGGATGAAGAAGCGGAACAGCCCGTAGTACGCGACACCGTACGCGATGCCGAGCGGAATCGCGATCCAGCCCTTCGTCGACAGCCCGTAGTTCAGCATGTAGTCGATCGCGCCGGCCGAGAACGTGAAGCCGAGCTTCACGCCGAGCAGCTGGCAGATCGCGAGCGACAGCCCGGTGAGCACCGCGTGGATCACGTACAGCACCGGCGCGAGGAACATGAAGCTGAATTCGATCGGCTCGGTCACGCCGGTCAGGAACGACGTGAGCGCCATCGAGAACAACAGGCCGCCGACCATCGCGCGGCGCTCCTTTGGCGCTTCGTGCAGCATCGCGAGACACGCGGCCGGCAGGCCGAACATCATGATCGGGAAGAAGCCGGCCATGAAGGTGCCCGCGGTCGGATCGCCCGCGAAGAAGCGGTGCAGGTCGCCGTGCACGATCTCGCCGCCGGCCGGCGGCGTGAAGTTGCCGAACACGAACCATGCGAGCGAGTTGATGATGTGGTGCAGGCCCGTGACGAGCAGCAGGCGGTTCAGGAAGCCGAACACGAACGCGCCGATCGCGCCCGCCGTCGTGAGCCACTGGCCCGCCGCGTCGATTGCATGCTGGACCGGCTGCCACACGTATCCGAACACGATGCCGAGTATCACGCACGCGAGCCCCGTGATGATCGGCACGAACCGCTTGCCGCCGAAGAACGCGAGGTAGTCCGGCAGCTTGATGTCCTTGTAGCGGTTGTACAGCAGCCCCGCGACCACGCCCGCGATGATCCCGGACAGCACGCCCATGTTCAGCTTGGGATCGATGTCCTTCATGATCGCGGTTTCGATCAGGTAGCCGATCGCGCCCGCGAGCGCCGCCACGCCGTTGTTGTCCTTCGCGAAACCGACCGCCACGCCGATCGCGAACAGCAGCGGCAGGTTGTCGAAGATCGCGCCGCCGGCGTCGGCGATCATCTTGATGTTGAACACATCCGGCTGCCCGAGCCGCAGCAGGATGCCGGCGACCGGCAACACCGCGATCGGCAGCATCAGCGCCCGGCCCAGGCCCTGTATCTTCAGAAACGGATTCCCGTCCATTCAGTCCTCCAGTCGATGTCTCGTCGTGAATCGTCGTTGAACGAATTGCTTTCGTGGTGAAACGGGTCGCGCGCCCGCCGTCGACGTTCAGTCGAGCGGCCAGACCTCGCGGCTTGCTGCCCTTACCGCCTGTGCCGAGTCGAGTGCGAGCAGATCCTGCGCACGCTGGCGACACAGCGGGTAATCGAGACGGCGCACGCGCGCCTTGATGCCCGGCACCGACACCGGATCCACCGACAGTTCCGTCACGCCGAGGCCGATGAGGATCGGCACCGCGAGCGGATCGCCGCCCAGCGCGCCGCACACGCCGACCCACTTGCCATGCTTCGCCGCGCCGCGCACCGCGATGTCGATCAGGCGCAGCACGGCCGGATGCAGGCCGTCGGACTGCGCGGCCAGGTCGGCCTGGCAGCGGTCCATCGCGAGCGTGTACTGCGTGAGGTCGTTGGTGCCGATCGACAGGAAATCCGCGTGCTGCGCGAGCTGGTCGGCAAGCAGCGCCGCCGACGGCACCTCGATCATCGCGCCGACCTCGATCGGCTCGGCGCGGCCCTGCGCACGCGCGAATTCGTCGATGCGCTTGCGCAGCCGCACGAGTTCGCCCGCATCCGTCACCATCGGCAGCAGGATGCGCACCGCGCCGAACGGCCGCACCCCGAGCAGGCCCTGCAACTGATCGTCGAGCAAGTCGGGGCGCACCTGCGCGAGGCGGATGCCGCGCAGGCCGAGCGCCGGATTCGGTTCGGGCGGCAGCGTCAGGTAGTCGACTTCCTTGTCGGCACCCACGTCGAGCGTGCGGATGATCGCGGTGCGTCCCTGCAGCGCGTCGACGATCGACTGGTAGCTCTGCTGGTGCTCGACGACGCTCGGCGCGGCCTGGCGATGGATGAACATCAGCTCGGTGCGCAGCAGGCCGATCGCGTCCGCGCCGTTGTCGACCGCGGTGTTCGCGTCGTCGAGCGTCGCGATGTTCGCGGCGACCTCGATCGCGCGGCCGTCGATGGTCGCGGCGGCGGCGCCGGCCATCTGCCGGTTCGCTTCGCGCACGCCGTCCAGACGCTCGCGTTCGTGGCGCGCGCGCTCGACGTCGAGCGCGGTCGGTGCGTGTTCGAGACGGCCCGCGCTCGCATCGACGACGACCTGCGTGCCGTCCGGAATCGCGTACAGCGCGTCGCCGACCGCGACGAGCGCCGGAATGCCGAGCTGGCGCGCGATGATCGCCGCATGCGACGTCGCGCCGCCGCGCGCCATCACGAGCGCGGTCACGCGCTGGCGATCGAGCGACGACAGGTCCGACGGCGTGAATTCCTCGGCGGCGAGCACGGCCTCGTCGGGCAGTGCGCGCGTCGCGCCGCTGGTATGGCCAAGTGCGCGCAGCACGCGCTTCTCGATGTCGCGCAGGTCGGCCGCGCGCTCGGCGAGCAGCGCGTCGTCGAGCTTCGACAGCGTGTCGATCTGCGCGCGGATCGTCGCGCGCCACGCGAAGCCCGCGCTCTTGCCGAGGCTGATCTGGTCGCGCGCCGCGTCGACCAGCGTCGGGTCCTCGAGCAGCACGCGATGTACCGCGAAGATCCCCGCCTCGCCGACCGCGCCGCGCGCCGACGCGTTGCGCACCGTTTCGTCGAGTTCGGCGTCGACCGCCTTCAGCGCCTGGTCGAGCCGGCGGCTTTCCGACGCGGGCGTGCCGGCCGCCTGTTCGGGCGGCACGATGTCCGCATCGTCGAGACGCACGAGCGTGCCGACCGCGATGCCGGGCGCCGCGCATACGCCCGCGAGCGTGTTCGGGTCGAGCGACGCGCCGGTATTGCGCACGACCATCTGCGGCGCCGGCGAACGCAGCCGCGCCGGCTTCTCCTCGACTTCGCCGTGCGCTTCGCGCAGCAATTCATGTTCGACCGCTTCGACGGCTTGCTGCGCGTGCGCGCCGCGGCCGATCAGTTCGATCGTCGCGCCTTCACCGGCGCCGAGGCCGAGCAGCCCCACGACGCTCGTGATCGACGCCTTGCGGCCGTCGAACTGCACGTCGACCGTCGCGTCGATGCCACGCACGGATTCACGCGCCCGTGCGGCCGGGCGTGCATGCAGGCCGCCCGGCTGCGTCAGCACGAGCTCGCGGCGCACTTCGTGCATCGCCGCGGCGCCGGCCTGCGCCGCCTGCGCGGCGGCTTCGCCCTTGCCGCGCAGCGTCAGCAGCGGCGTCTCGCCGGCGGTCGCGAAACCGCTCGCGCGCTCGACGACCTCGAACGCGTCGGAGTTCGCGATCGCGATCACCGACACCAGCGAATGCGCGCTGCGCGCGACCGCGTCCTGGTCGAACTCGATCAGCAGGTCGCCCGCCGCGACCCGCGCGCCGGCTTCGACATGCGCGGTGAAACCCTGCCCGTTCAGCTCGACGGTGTCGATGCCGATGTGCAGCAGCACTTCCGCGCCCTGCGGCGTCGTGATGGTCAGCGCATGGCCGGTGCGTGCGAGATGCGACACGACGCCGGCGCACGGCGCGACGAGCCGGCCCGCGAGCGGGTCGATGCCGATGCCGTCGCCGAACATCCCGCCGGAGAACACCGGATCGGGCACATCGGCCAGCGCGACGATCGGCCCGGTCAGCGGGGCATGCAGGACGATCGGATCATGGGTGGAACTCTTCAACTGGGACTCCTCGGCGCGTCTCATCGGCTGTCTCGGCTATCAGTGCGTTTCGGTGACTTTGTTCAGGTGGCGCGGCGTGTCGGGATTGCGGCCGCGCGCGACGGCGAGATCCGCCGCCATCACGTAGAACGAAAGAATGGCGGCGATCGGGTCGAGCGCCGAATGGGCGGACTGCGCCAGCGGCAAGGTCGCGCCGGGCGTGCCGGCAGGCGCCGCGAGCAGCACGGCGGCGCCGCGTGCGCGCATGTCCTGCGCGAGCTGCAGCAGCCCGGCCTGCTCGGGCCCCGGCGGCGCGAACACCAGCAGCGGATAGTCGCGGTCGATCAGCTCCATCGGGCCGTGACGGACTTCGGCGCTCGAGAACGCCTCGGCCTGGATGCCGGAGGTTTCCTTCAGTTTCAGCGCGGCTTCCTGCGCGATTGCAAGCCCGAGGCCGCGGCCGATCACGATCATCCGCTCGATGTCCGCGAGCGCGGCGACGGCCGGCGACCAGTCGAGCTGGCCGGCTTGCGCGAGCACGTCGGGCAGGCCGCGCAACGCGGTGATCAGTGCGGCGTCGCGCTGCCAGTACGCGACGATCTGCGCGGACAGCGACAGCATCGCGATATAGCTCTTGGTCGCGGCGACCGACAGCTCGGGGCCGGCCAGCAGCGGCAACTGGTGCTCGCACGCGTCGGCGAGCGGCGACGGCAGCACGTTGACCGCGGCGACGGTGCGCGCGCCGGCTTCGCGCAGCGCGGCCATCGTGTTGACGAGATCGGGGCTCTTGCCCGACTGGGAGAAGGCGAGCGCGAGCTGGTCCTGCACCTTCAGCGGCGCCTGCTGCAGCGTCGCGACCGACATCGGCAGCGACGCGACGGGCACGCCGAGGCGGCTCATCGTCAGGCTCGCGAAATAGCTGGCGGCGTGATCCGAGCTGCCGCGCGCGACCGTCAGCGCGACGGCCGGCGGATGATCGAGCAGTTGGCCGGCGAGCGCTTCGACGCGCGTGGTGTCGGCGAGTTGCGCGGCGACGACCTGGGCGGACTCGCGCGCTTCGTTAAGCATATTCGACAATCGATTCTCCTTCGACGTAGGTCGCGGTGAGGTTCAGGTCGCGATCGAACACGACGAGGTCGGCCCAGGCGCCGCGCTGGAGGCGGCCGCGATCGGCGATGCCGAGGTAGTCGGCCGCATAGCGCGACATCCGGTTCGACACGTCGGCGATCGGCAGACCGAGCGACACGAGGTTGCGCAGCGCCTGGTCCATCGTCAGCGTGCTGCCGGCGAGCGTGCCGTCGGCGAGCCGCACGCCGCCGAGGCACTTCGTCACGTGCTGGCTGCCGAGCCGGTATTCGCCGTCGGGCATGCCGGTGGCCGACGTGCTGTCGGTCACGACGTACAGGCGCGGGATCGCGCGCAGCGCCGCACGAATCGCACCCGGATGCACGTGCAGCAGGTCGGGGATGATTTCCGCGTACTCGGCATGCGCGAGCGCCGCGCCGACGAGGCCCGGATTGCGGTGATGCAGCGGCGACATCGCGTTGAACAGGTGCGTGAAGCCGCATGCGCCGTGCTTGAGCGCGGCGACGGCGTCGTCGTAGGTCGCGAGCGAGTGGCCGAGCTGCACGCGCACGCCGCGCGCGGCCATCTCGCCGATGATCTCGATGTGGCCGGCGATTTCCGGCGCGAGCGTGACGACGCGGATCGGCGCGATCGACAGGTACTTCAGCACTTCGTCGAGCACGGCCGACACGGCCGCGTCCGGCTGCGCGCCGAGCTTGCCGGGGTTGATGTACGGGCCTTCGAGGTGCACGCCGAGCACGCGTGCGCCACCGGGCGTGCGGGTGCGCGCGACGCTGCCGAGATTGGCGACGACCTGCATCAGTTCGTCGCGCGGCGCGGTCATCGTCGTCGCGAGCAGGCTCGTCGTGCCGAACTGCGCATGCGTGCGGGCGATCGTCTCGATCGCGTCGCCGCCTTCCATCACGTCGGCGCCGCCGCCGCCGTGCACGTGCAGGTCGATGAAGCCGGGCAGGATGTACGGCGCGTCGTTCTTCGAGGGATCGGCGGGCGTGCCGTCGAGCGTGGTGATGCGGCCGTTCTCAGTGTCGAGCGAGCCGTGAATCCAGCCGTCGGGGGTAAGGATGTTTCCAGTCAGCATGACGTTTCTCTTGATGATCTGGTGACGCGGAGATCCGCGTCGCGATTTGCAAATCCGTTGCGCTTCGTTGCGTTCCGTCGCGCCTGGCGCGCGGGCAGTCTTGCGCGTCAGCGTTTCAGTTCGGCGACGAAGTCGTAATAGTCGTCGCGGCAATACGTTTCGCTCACTTCGATCGCGCGCTGGTCGGCGCCGTAGCCGATTCGCGTGATCACGAGCAGGGCCGAGCCCGGCTTCACCGCCATCCACTTCGCGATCTCGTGCGTCGCGTTCGCCGCGCGAAAGTGCTGCAGCGCGCGCACCACGGTCATCCCGCGCGCCTCGAGGTATTCGTACAGCGACGCGCCGAGCGCCTGCGGATCGGGCACCACCGCGGCCGGCAGCGTCGAATGCTCGACGGCCATCACGATGCCGTCCGCGCGGCGCAGCCGTTCGAGCCGCGCGACCGTCGCGCCGGGCGCGAGGCCGAGATGCGTGATCTCGTCGCGGCTCGCGGCGCGCAGCTTGCGCGACAACCACACCGAATCGGGCACGAAGCCGCGCTGCTGCATCTTCGCTGTGAAGCCGACGAGACGCGACAGCGGATCGGCAACACGCGGCGTGATGAAGCTGCCCGCGCCGCGCGCCCGCTTGATCAGCCCCTGCTCGACCAGCAGCGCGAGCGCCCGGCGGGCCGTGATCCGCGACACGCCGACCGACCCCGACAGCAGCCGCTCCGACGGCAGCGCCTCCCCGGCCCGCCACGCGCCGGCGTGAATCGCGCTCGCCAGGTTGCGGGCGAGCTGCAGATACAGCGGCGTGTCGTCGAGGGGATCGGGCGCCAGTTCGGCCCAGCCGGTTTCCATGTGCCTCCGCGTGTCGGACGACGATCTCGGACCGTCGAAAGTGAACGCATTATATAACCACCATAATACCAGTCAACGAACTGGTATTAGCACGGCGTAAATCGCCGGAAGCCTTGCCCGGCAAGCGTTTTAGTAACGGGAAAGCCTTTGTTTACAATGCGATTCGGGATAGGGATTTACCCGAGGCGGTATGCAAGGGGACAGTTCGAGGGAAGGATTTGCCGCGTTTTCGGGCGTCGGAAGCGGACCAGGATAGAACCACTTTGGGCAACTGGTATGCATTGCGCGGCGGCTGGATGCGCTACCCCCGACGGTTCGCAGGTGCTCATCCATGTCCAGCAGCAGATAGTTCTCGCGCATGACGTCCTTGCGGGTGACGCGACGGGCGTCCTACAGCGGATGCCCCGGATGGGTCCCCAGCCGGCGCGGCGAACGAAGAATCGTCTCGTATTTCAGGTCGCCGACTTCCGCGGCATTGGACACCGGCAGCAGCGCGATATCGAGGCGATCGTCCGCAGCATCGTCCCGATCGCTTCGCGTTCGCCTTCGACGATGCTCACGCCGAGGTTGCCGAAACGCCGGGAGATGGCGGACATCAGTGACGGCATCGGATAGGCCGAGATGGTTTCGGTCATCCCGATCCGGACATGCCCGGATATCTGCTCAGGGCCCTCCTGCGCGGCCGCGACGGCGCGATCGATCGACAGGCGCCGGTGGTGCCGTAACGTGTACCGGGATTGAACGCGGGTTCAGGTCTTGTGGCTACAGCAGGTCATGGCACGACACGTTACGCTCACGCCGAACGAACAGGCCAGGATCGGAATTGAAGCGACAGCGCCGCGGGTGGGCGCTGCCTGTGCCGATTACTGATAACTCATCGTGAAAGTAGCAAGGCCATTCGCACTGCCCGGCCCGACTTTTCCGCCTTCGCCGGCATAGCGGGCTTTCAGCGGGATATCCACTGTGCCGTTGCCATACTCGCCGACATACCATTGATTCGGGTTGCCCTCCGCGCTCGACTCCGGGCCGTAGCTGACAATGCTACCGTCACTACGCAAAATCTGGATCCCGACTCCGGTAGCAGTGGAATCGCTCGAGAGAGAAAGCATGTCGGACCGGTTCCCCGGATTGGTGGCATCCGTCAACGTGATATAGGTCAGCGCCTTGCCGGGCGTTCCGCTGATTTGTCCGGCGCCGCTACACAGCAACCGGATATTGAACGGCACCGCGCTCGACGTCGCGCCGCCTTCCAGGCTCCTGCCGAAGACGGTGCCCAGCGACGCCTGAATGGCGGGCGTTTGGACCTTGCACGTCGGCGCTACCGGCCGGACGGCGATCGGCCTCGCCATATTGATCTCCAGGAGGCGTTGGCTATAGTCCGGAATTATTATCTTGCCAACGTACCCTATAGAACCACCAGACGTAATTGCACCGATCTTGATCAATTCGACCTTGATCATGAGTTGGGTATAGAACACCGCCGGTCTCAATCTCGAAGTAGAGACCGGCCAATACGCGCCGGATAAAATGTCAGCCACGGAAATCCGGACGCCAATGCCGGGAACAGTGGTGGTGTACACGTTAGGCTGACCACCTGCCGTTTCTGATAGGCGCCCCCCCGTCGAAAATTCAAGAGTGAAACCGAACGTCAGTGCCGTGCACCCCATCTCATAGCTTCCCGGCTGTGAGTACGCCGTGTATATCACTGTCCCGTTAGGTGAGTTGGGATCAACCTGGACGCTTCCGGGAAGGCCATCAATGTTGACGGTGGACACGCCGTTTTGGTCGGTCGGAAATGGCACTCCATCCTTTTTGACATAACAGCCATTCACTTCCCGAGCCTCGCTCGCGCTCGAAAAAATCGCCGCCGCGCACAGGAGGCCGCCCGCCATGATTCTGCCCAGCGCCGGGAGCCGGCGCCCGAACATTCGCTTCGTCATCAACATTTCGCATTCCTTTACTTAAATCGATACAGGCTGCAATCCTCGTTACGACCATCTGCCGCCGCATATTGGACGAGCATTGAGCGATCGCCTGCGACTTCGCCTTCCAGCGGCAGATCACCGCACGCACACCGCATTCGCGGTGGACCAGGCCTTATTGCCCGATGCGCCGCCCGCTACCGAAACGCTCATCCGGCACTGATCGTTCGTGCCGTCGCCCCACTTCACGCTGAAGTCGCCTGCTTCACCCTTCATGCTGCGCACGATGATGCGGCCCGCCTGCGCCACGGTGCCGACTTCCTGCCCCTTCGCATCGAACACCTGCGCGCCGAACGGCAACGGCTCGCCGTCGGCCGTCTTGCCGTGGATGATCACCGAGCGCCCGCCGCCCTCGGCCTTGAATTTGACCCGCGTGACGGCGCCCGCCGTCGGCACCGTGTATTGCGACGTCGACTTGAGTTCGACGCTCAGCGGCAAGCCCTTCGGATCGAGCTCGATGTCGTTTCGCGAGAACGGCTGCAGGCTCGTGACGACGGCGTGCCCCCACGGGTCGATGCGCAGGCCGCTGCCGTTCAATACGCGGGCGCCGCGCGCGCCCTTGGCTTCGACGATCGCGACGGTTTCGGCCAGTTGCGGCGCAAACGCGACGCCGCCGCTGTAGGCCACGACGCCGCCAGACAGGCCCGCGCCGACCTGGTTGAAGCCCGTTCCCTTCGACGCGCTGCCGGTGATGGTGGCCAACGGCGACGCGTACGATACGTTGCCGCCCACGCTGGACGTCGCGCGCCCCGAGCCGCCGCTCGTGTTGCTGCCGTTCAGCCCGTAGCTGAACGCGTCGTCGACGCCGAGCGAACCGGATACCGATTCCTGCACCTGCACGCTGCCGTCGGAGTCGCGCTGCAGCATGGTCGACGAATACGGCGCACGTGGGCCGCTGCCAAGCGGCACATTGAGCGTCAGCATCATGCGGTTGTCCCACCGGCCCTGCGTCGCGTCGAGCTGGCGCACCAGCGACACGTTGTAATTCAGTTGCTTGAAATTGTTGCTGTAGCCGGCCTGGAACTGCGTATCCCGGCCGCTCTGATTCCAGTAATCCTGCGTCGAGCCGGACAGGTAGAACGAGCCATACCCCTGCGGCAAATTCTGCGTGACGGTAAGCTGCAGCCGCCCGCGCTGCACGCCGGTCGTCATCATGTGATCGTTCATGCCGCGCCCGGCCAGATCCCGCAACGTCACCGCGTCCCGCATGCTCAGGTAGCCGCTGCTCGAATAACGATAAGCCGCCATCGTGAGGTTCGTGTCGGTCGGCGCGAGCAGCTTGCTGTAGGTGATCCGCATACTCTGCCCGCTGCGGCTCGGCAGGCCCTTCAGGCTCGCGTTCGCCTGCGTGATATCGAAGCCGAACGCGCCGAACGACGTGTTGAGTGCGACGCCGGCCAGGGCCGATATATAGCCTTCGCTTGCCTGCAGGCCGCCATAACCGGTGATGGCGTTCGTGAAACCGTGGAGCAGCGTGCCTTCGAACATCCACGGCTTGCTGTTCAGCATCTGGCTCCGGTACTGACCCACCGTTGCGCTGAAGCGCGTGTTGCCGACCCGCAGCGCGTTGACGGGCGCTGCATAGGGCACGCTCGACACATGCTTGCTGCCGTCGGCTTCGGTGACCTCGACCTGAAGATCGCCGCCATAGCCGGTCGGATACAGGTCGTTGATCTCGAACGGCCCGGCCGCGACGTTGGCTTCATAGATGACGTTGCCGTTCTGGCGGATCCTCACCAGCGCATTGCTGTTCGCAATGCCGTGAATCGTCGGTGCGTAGCCACGCTGCGAGGCCGGATACATCCGCTCGTCCGATTCGATCTGCACGCCGCGAAAGCCGACGCTATCGAACAGCTTGCCGTTCGTGAAGGCCTCGCCCAGAACGAGCTGGCTTTTCAGTTTCGCGATCGAGCGCTTCACGTTGGTCTGCACGCTCTGATACTGGGTACCGCCGCTGAACGAGTTGTACGATACGTTGCCGTCGTGCCGGAAGCGCCACGGACCGACGTTCAGCCCGGCCGTCAGCCCGACATACCCTTGCGTCGATGCCATGCCCTCCGCCACCGAGCGGTACGCATTCGCGTTGTATTTCAAGATGGCGGCCGGCACGCCTTCGTCCCAGTAGCGCGGATCGACATACTCGCGCGGGTTGCGCAGCATCGAAGCCTGCGGCACGCTGATGTCGAGCCGCAGCTCGCCGTTGTCGAACTGCGCGGTCGCGTCCGGCACCAGCGCCGGCAAGGTCAGGCACGCACTGGCGTCGGCCGGGCCGTCGATCTGCGCGGCCGCCTGCTCCGACAGCTTGGACAGATCCACGCCCATGCGCTCGAGCAGCGCGCGATCGAAGCACGGTTGGACGTTATCGCTTCGGCTGCCGATCTGCTTGAGGGTCACCTCCGAGCGGCCGAGCCAATGCTGGTTCACGTAGATGTCCGCGCGGTAGACGCCGGGCGACGCGATGTTGCCCTTGCTGTAGCGACTGACGTCGACGCGCGGCGCGCCGGGGCGCTGCAAGAACAAATCGTTGAATTCCACTTGCGCCACCTGCGTGGCGGCGCCATCGCTAGCGTACGCGCCGGAGCACGCGAACAACGCGGAGGCAACCAGGCTGAACGGGCGTAGCGCGGTGGAAAGTGAATCTCGATTTCTTCTTTGCATAACGAAGGCCAGTTGAAATCTCCGCGACAAAACACGCCCGGACCGCCTGCTGCGGTCGGGCAAATCGGGTACAAGCGGAGGAAATGGAGGGAGCGTGAAACCGCCGTCGCGCGGTATCAGTCGTCCGGCGTTAGTGCGCGGCAGGCGTGTTGTCCGGCTTCAATGCCGTATCGCCTTCGACGGAGCCGCCCCAGTCGTTCAGCACGCTGTAAAACACTTTCGCGTCCGGCGCCGCAGGAAGGTCGCTCTTCAACGGGAAAGTCTTGTTGCCCATCGGGGGAACCATGCCGGCTTCGTTCGTCGGGATGGTCTTGCCGCCGGATCTCGCTTCGATCGCCGAGAACGACACGTAGTACGGCGTCGGATTGCGCGCTTCGAGAAACGGACGGCCGTCCTTGTGCGTCAGCCGCCAGCCAATTTGCCCGGGTGCATCGTTGGACGAGCCCTTGAGCCCTGCGGGACGGTAGAACAACTTGATCCGGGTGCGGAACGCCAGTTGCAGCTTGTTCGTGTCGGCCTGATCCGCACCGGGCTTGGGCGGCACTTCCAGGACGTTGAGCCAGAACACCGATTCCCTGTCCTGCGGCTGCGGCCCGCCGGTGAACACGACACGCAGCGTCTGGCCCTTGCCGGGATCGATGCGTGCAATCGGCGGCGTGACCGTGAACGGGGCGTCGATCGTCGACGGAGCGGCCTTGATGTCGCCCGTATCGACCCATGACTGCACCAGGGCGGGAGACTTGCCATCGTCGTTCGACAGTTTGATCGTGGCCTCGGCCTCGTTTGCGTCGTATACGAGCCGGGTTCCACCGACGACAACGGAAGCTTGTGCATTCAAGGCGGCTGCAAGCCCCAACACGACGCACCCGCCGGCGATGAGCCATCTTAAGGATTGCTTAGTTTGCATGGCAGTTATCAACTGTTTCAATATGGGAATAGCGATGGAAGGATGAGACAGGATCTACCCGTCTCATCCTTCTAGATCGAGAGACGGTGAAACCGGCGCTCTGCTTATTCGTAGGCCATCGTGTACATGACCTGCGTGTTTGCCGGGCCAGCACCCGCCGCGCCGGTCGCGTAGTACTGAGCGTAGTACTGCAACGTTGCGTTGCCATCGACGATCGACACTTTCTTGTCGCCCTGCGATGCATCCTCGGCACCCGCCTTGATCGGGGAATGGTCCGCGTTCAGCAGTTGAACCTGGACATTCTTGGCGGCGTCGGCGCCCTGGAGTTCCAGCGTGCCGATTTCCTGATTGGTGGTCGGGCCCGACTCGAAGAACGTGTGCACGAGGCCCGTCTTCGTCGAGCAGTTGGTCAGTGCGATGGTGAACGGCGTGCGGCCCGACACTTGACCCGCGGCCGACAGCGTGCTGACGGAAACCGACGGGAGCGTGACCGTGAAGTCTTTGCCGCCACCGTTACCGCTGACCGTGCAGGTTTGCGCGGAGATGTTGCCCTTGAACGTGATGGTGCCGTCGGGTGCGGCTTGCGAAATGCCGGGCGCCGCAATCGCGGCAGCGAACGTCGCAATGGCAAGACTTGCGCGGGTAAGCTTCATAAACAGACCTCATTACGTTGATACGTTAATAAAAAAGGAAATATGCATCTGCACCGGAGGCCACCTGAAGAGTTGTCCCGATAGCCTCAGCCTTGCGTATTTCAGAAAGAATTATTTCAATTTCCGTCGCCCCACGCCATGGGACGAGTACGAAACTCCGCCATTCGAATTAAAACTATTGTCAAATTCCGCAAATGATTTGTTATCCTGATTTATCGAAGCCTTGGTGAGACTCCATGTCGGCCTTGTCTGACATGCGAGTCGCGCACATATCGACGCGAGCCCGCCGACGGGAACGAAAGGCACGCATCGCACGGACATCCGGCGCGCGGTATTACTCGTCAATCAATATCGCGCCTGATCGTCCGTCGTGCGCTCAGTGGCGGCGTCGGATTCCCGAGGTAATGTGTGACCAGATGCCGCACTTACCCCAATCGAAGCGCTCTTCAATGCGTTTGCGAATCATCTGGCTGATGCCATGACCCGCACGCCGAGAGACGCGCCTGTCGAACGAGCACGACGAGCATCGTCGGAATGGAACCGTCTGAGCCGACTGGTATGCATCATGCGGCGAGCACCGCGCGGTCGGCGGCACGGGCCGGAGGAATCAATGGAATTCGCGGCTCGACGTGCGCAGGCCGCCGAGCAGCGGCGTCAGATCCTCGAAATGCTGCGCGACGAGGTGCCGCACGTCGCTGACGACCTGCCACACGCCCGACACCGCGAGCAGCCGCGAATCGAGTGTTTCGCGGCGCTGCCGCGCGAGCAGCTCGGGCCGGACGATCACGTTCACGCACCCCGTTTCGTCCTCGAGCGTCATGAACATCACGCCTTTCGCGGTGCCCGGCATCTGGCGGGCCGTCACGATTCCGCACGCGCGCGCGAGCCGGCCGTCGGAGCGATCGCGCAGCTCGGCCGCGGACGACAGCCGCTGCGCGCGCAACGCGGGCCGCAGCAGTGCGACGGGATGGCGGTTCAGCGTCAGGCCGGTGGTGTCGTAGTCGGCGAGGATGTCGTCGGCTTCCGACGGTGCGCCGAGCGCCGGCTTGTCGGGTTCGTCGATCGGCGCGGCCGCAAGCAGGTCACGCTCGGGTGCCGCGGCGACCGCCTGCCACAACGCATCGCGACGATGGCCGGCGAGCGTCGCGAGCGCGTTCGCGGCGGCAAGCGCCTCGAGATCGCGGCGTTCGAGTTGCGCGCGGCGGGCCAGCACATCGACGTTGTCGAACGGGGCGGCCGCACGCGCCGCTTCGATCCGGCGCGCGGCGGCTTCGCCGAGGCCGCGCACGAGCGACAGGCCGAGCCGCACGGCAGGCTCGCCGTGGGGAGGCGGCTGATCGGGCAGCGCTTCGAGCGAGGCTTCCCAGTTGCTGAGCGTGACGTCGATCGGCAGGACCTGCACGCCGTGACGCTTCGCGTCCTGCACGAGCTGCGACGGCGGATAGAACCCCATCGGCTGGCTGTTCAGCAGCGCGGCGAGGAAGATCGCCGGTTCGTGGCATTTGAGCCAGCTGCTGGCATAGGCGAGTTTCGCGAAGCTGGCTGCGTGGCTTTCGGGGAAACCGTATTCGCCGAAGCCTTTGATCTGCTCGAAGATCTGCTCGGCGAATTCGCGTGTGTAGCCGCGTTCGAGCATGCCGTTCACGATCTTGTCGTGATACGGGCCGAGATCGCCCCTGCGCTTCCAGGCCGCCATCGCACGACGCAACTGGTCGGCCTCGCCGGGCGTGAAACCGGCTGCGACGATCGCGATCTGCATCACCTGTTCCTGGAAGATCGGAACGCCGAGCGTGCGTTCGAGCACGACCCTGAGCGCATCGCTCGGATAGGTGATCTCCCCTTCCTCTTCGCCCGCCTTGATCCTGCGCCGCTTCAGGTACGGATGCACGGCACCGCCCTGGATCGGCCCCGGCCGCACGATCGAAACCTCGACCACCAGATCGTAATAGTTGCGCGGCTTCAGGCGCGGCAGCATCGACATCTGCGCGCGCGATTCGATCTGGAACACGCCGACCGTATCGGCGCGGCAGATCATGTCGTAGGTTGCTTCGTCATCCTGCGGAATGTGCTTCAGCGTGAACGGCTCGCCGTCCTCCTGCGGCCCGCGCCACGCGGTGCGCAGGTCGAACGCGCGATGCAGCGCCGACAGCATGCCGAGCGCGAGCACGTCCACCTTCATCAGCCCGAGCGCCTCAAGATCGTCCTTGTCCCACTGGATCACGCGCCGCCCGTCCATCGCCGCGTTCTCGACCGGCACGAGCCGCGTGAGCTTGCCGCGGCTGATCACGAAGCCGCCCGAATGCTGCGACAGGTGACGCGGAAAGTTCAGCAGTCGACCGGCCAGTTCGGCCCACGCGCGAATGATCGGCGTCGCGGGGTCGAGCCCGGTCGACGCGAATTGCTGCAGCAGGTCGCGGCTGCCGTCGAACCAGCGATGCGCCTTCGCGACGCGATCGACCAGCATCGGATCGACACCGAGCGCCTTGCCGGTTTCGCGCAGCACGCCGCGCGGGCGATACGTCGAGACGGCCGCCGCGAGCGCGGCGCGATCGTGTCCGTATTTTTCGTAGATATGCTGGATCACCTCTTCCCGGCGCTGATGCTCGAAGTCGACGTCGATGTCGGGCGGCTCGCCGCGCTCCTCGCTGATGAAGCGCTCGAACAGCATCGTGCTCTGCTCGGGATTCACCTCGGTGATGCCGAGGCAATAACACACGACCGAGTTCGCCGCCGAACCGCGGCCCTGACACAGGATGTTCTGGCTGCGCGCGTATTTGACGATGTCGTAGACGGTGAGGAAGAACGGTTCGTAACTCAGTCGCGCGATCAGGTCGAGTTCATGGCGGATCTGCTGCTCGACTTTCTCCGGAATGCCCCGCGGATAACGCGCGGCGGCCCCCGCGAAGGTTTCCTGTTCCAGATGGCGTGTCGGCGTGAGCCCTTTCGGCACGATCTCGTCGGGATACTCGTATTGAAGTGAGTCGAGTTTGAAATCGCACGCATCGAGAATCGCGCAGGTCTCGTCGAGCTCCTCCGGCGAAAACAGCTTCGCGATTCGCCCACGCGCGCGCAGATGCTGTTCCGCATTCGGCGCGAGCGCATACCCGCACTCGGAAACCGGCATCCCGACGCGGATCGCCGTCATCACGTCCTGCAGCGGCTTGCAGGAGCGCCGATGCATCGTCACGTCGCCGAGCGCGACGATACGCACGCCGCGCCGCTCGCCGGCCGCGCGAATCTCCTCGCGCTGCGCGCCGTCGAGCGGGCGCTGCAGTTGCACGAGCCCGAGTCGCGCCCGCGCGCCGAACGTCGCGCGAAACCACGCGACCTGCGCATCGAGTACGTCCGCCCGCACCGGGTACGTGGGCACGAGAATCGCGAAGCAGTCGGGCATGCCGCGCAAGTGCGCAAACTCCGCCGGCGGCGCCGACAGCATCCGCGACGTCAGCTTGTAAGTGCCCTTCGGCGATGCCATGCGCCGCCACGAAATCAGCTCGGACAGGTTGCCGTAGCCCTCGCGGTTCTGCGCGAGCAGCACGAGCCCGAACGCGCCGGGGCCCGGATCGTGGCCGGGAGCGACTTCATCGGGCGTTACTTCGAAGAACGAACCGACGATCAGCGGCAACCCTTGCGCCTTCGCCGCGACATGCATGCGCGGCGCGCCGGCGAGCGAGCATTCGTCGGTGATCGCGATCCCGCGATAGCCGAGCTCGGCGGCGCGCTCGACCAGCTCCTCCGCATGCGACGCGCCATGCAGGAACGAGAAGTTCGAACGACAGAACAACTCCGCGTAATCGGGCAGCCAACTGAATTCCGCAACCATCGCCGCTCACCCGAACAGGCCGTGCAGGAACCAGTGCGGATCCGCCTGGCTGCTCAACCGTTCCTGAAAGATCCAGTAGCACGCGCCGGCCTCGTCCTGCGCGACGTAGTAATCGCGCGCCACGAGCTGACCGTCGAACCACCCCGCCTCGATCCGCTCGGGCGACGACATCATCCTGAGCGGCGTATGGAACACCGGCCGGTTCTCGCGCATCAGCAGCGGCTGCGGCTCGGCGAGCAGCCACGCGGGACGCGGCGGCGCGGCCGGCAACCCGCCGGCCGGCTTGCCCGCCTGCGCATCGAGCGGCAACCAGCGGTTCGCCGCTTCGGGCCGGTGATCGGCAACGGGTGCCGCGCGCAGCACGTTCTCCGTGCCGAGCCGCGCGACCAGCAGCTCGAACAGCCGCGCCCGCGTTTCTTTCGTGCCGCCCGGCTCGGGAAAGAGATCGTCGGCCGGCGGCGCGACCGATTCGACGCGGGTGGCCGTCAGCCGCACCGCGATCACCGCGGCCGGCAACTCGACACGCGCGAGCCGCTCGCCGAGCAGCCGCATGAAATGCACCTCGTCGCGCACGGGCGCGGCGAACGCGAGCTCGAGCGGCGTCGGCGGCACGGCCTGACGGCCGCGCTCGTGCTCGAGCTCGAACGTCATCGCGGCCAGCGACAGTTGCCGCGCGGCCAGCCAGCCGCAAAGCTGCACGACGAGCCGCCGCGCGGCGAACAGCACGGCTTCCGCGTATTCGACGCGTTCCGGCAATTCGAGCCGCACGTCGAACACGGGCGGCACCGCCATCCACGCGAGCGGCTCGACCGCATCGCCGTACGCGCGATCGAGCGCGGCGAGCAGCGCCGGACCGCAGCGGCGCTGCAGCCCCGCGCGCGGCAGGCCGCGCAGATCGGCGAGCGTGCGGCAGCCGAGACCGTCGAACCAGCCCACATACGGGCGCGCGTCGGGCAGCAGCACGCACGGCAAACGATCGAGCGCACGGACGAGCGAAGCCGGCCCGGCCACGCGGCGCCGGACCCGCGCACGCGCCGACGTGCGCGCGAGCAGCCACGCGCCGCGCCCGGTCGGCGCGGCGGACAGGCGCGCCGCATAGCCGAGCGCCGCGAGCGTCGCGCGCACCTGGCGGCACAGCGACGGCAGGCCGCCGAACAGGCGCAGGCTCGGGCCGACGTCGACGAGCAGCGTCGCTTCGTCGTCGAGCGCGACGCTCGGCGAGAAGCGCAGCAACGCGAGCGCGACCGCGCGCAGTGCATCGGCCTCGCGGGCGGGATCGCGTTCGACGAGCTGCGTGTCGGGCGCGAGCGTCAGCACGCCGCCGCGCTTCATGCCCGCGCGCACGCCCTGCCGGCGCGCGGCCGCATCGGCGATCAGCACGACACCCTGCTCGAGCACCGCACAGCCGGCCGCACCGGCCTCTGCGTCAGACGGCGGCGGGGCGCACACGTCGAGCGGCAGGCGCGGCAGATGGATGCCGAGCAAGACGCGCATAGCGGCTCTCCACGATGGGCGATGGCAAATCGAGCGTGAGCGGCTCGCTGCGCGCGGGCCCCCGACGCTTGACGATGTCGAGCGACACACCGCCCGGCACCGGATGCAGCGAAACGCGCAGCACGGCCGGCGACGGCTGCCGCGCGGCCGCCAGCGGGCGCAGCATCACGAACAGTGTGTCGCCGGTGCGAGCGGCCGCGAGATGGAGGCGCCGCAGTGCGTCGGGCCGCGCGTCCTGCCAGAGCAGCAGCGCACCGCAGCAGCCCGTCTTGAGCGCCTGCTCGGCGGCCCACAACGCATCGGTGCGGCTGCCGGCGCGCAGCCACAGCAGCGCGTCGGACGGCACGCCGAGACCGGCCAGCGCGCTCGCATGCGGCGACTGCGGCGGCGCGACGAGCGCGAGCGGACGCCGTGCGCTGACGGTACGCGCGAGCGCCGGCGCGAGCAGCCGCATCTCGCCGCAGCCCGGCTGCGCGGCCAGCAGTTCGACGAGCGCGCCGACCGGCCAGCCGCCGCCCGGCAGTTCGGCGGACAGCGGCGCGAAGCCCGTGTCGATCGTGCGCGGACCGCCGCGCGCAAGCTGCGAGCCGCGCCAGAGCGACGGATGAAGGGATTCGGGAGAAATGGAGGATGCGAGCATGACGCCACCCACAACTGTATGGATATACAGTATATGGCAATGCGCTCGCGTCGCACAGTACTGGTACGAAACCGGTATTTTCGTCAGAGGAAAACCGGGGGAAGCCGGCGGTGGTCGCTCCGGTATCGGCGCAACGCGTCAGCCGCTCTTGCGGCTTTACGCTATGCTGTCCGCCGACCCCATCCCCGCTATCGGAGGGCACATGAAACGGGCGATCCGTGCGATCGCGTGCACGGCCGCCGCGCTGATGCTGCCGGGTGCGGCATTCGCGCTGGGCGACGGCTACGCGCAGTACGACGACTGCATGCTGGGCGCGCTGCGCGAAAGCCGTAACGGCGCGGCGGCCCAGTTGATCCAGCGCTCGTGCGATGCGCTGTACCGCAACAACGCGATGCTGCTGCCGCGCGAGCGGCGCTTTCACGAATGCGTCGTGCAGTCGCTGCCGGGCGTACGCGACAACTACGCGATTCAGCAGATCATGTCGATCTGCTCGCGGCGCGGCGAGATGTGAGCACGCGCTGAGCGCCTGACGCCGGGCGGCTGTCCACCGGCCACGCCAATCGGGATAGGGGCGGTCAGTAACCTGACCGGTCCCCTCCCACACCACCCGGCATGCGGGTCCGCACCGGGCGG
>NZ_JAWRYD010000097.1:0-724 GCF_046534765.1 Burkholderia sp. SIMBA_062 | reverse complement strand
CCCTGCTCTGTAGGAGCAGCCTTGTGCTGCGAAGAGGCCATTGCAGCCGAAGATAATCTTTAGCCTTACCGGCCTCTTCGCAGCACAAGGCTGCTCCTACAGGGAATCGGGCAGGACTGGGGTATTTGCGCTGCAAAGACAAAACCCCTACCTGCATGTGCAGATAGGGGTTTTGCGAAATGAATCTTGACGATGACCTACTCTCACATGGGGAAACCCCACACTACCATCGGCGATGCATCGTTTCACTACTGAGTTCGGGATGGGATCAGGTGGTTCCAATGCTCTATGGTCGTCAAGAAATTCTGTAGCCAGAATGTCCAGATGGACAGCCCAGCGAATCCGGATATGCGATATTTGTGGGTTGTTGCGAACTTTCGGTTCGTGTCATCTTCACCACCACAATTTGGCGTCTTAGGCGCAAATTGCTTGGGTGTTATATGGTCAAGCCTCACGGGCAATTAGTATTGGTTAGCTCAACGCCTCACAGCGCTTACACACCCAACCTATCAACGTCGTAGTCTTCGACGGCCCTTTAGGGGATTCAAGATCCCAGTGAGATCTCATCTTGAGGCAAGTTTCCCGCTTAGATGCTTTCAGCGGTTATCTCTTCCGAACATAGCTACCCGGCAATGCCACTGGCGTGACAACCGGAACACCAGAGGTTCGTCCACTCCGGTCCTCTCGTACTAGGAGCAGCCCCTCTCAAATCTCAAACGTCCAC
>NZ_JAWRYD010000245.1:0-275 GCF_046534765.1 Burkholderia sp. SIMBA_062 | reverse complement strand
CCAGAAAAAACCCCGCGGGGATGGCGATTTGCGACAGACGCTTACGCAAAAGCGACACGGCTATTCAACGCCTGCTGCAATCGGCGCAGCAAGCCGGCCGCGCCACCGCGCGCACCTGAACGGGGCACTGTGTGGGCGAAACACCGCTGAAAAACGAACCAAGGCGCGTTGCGCGCCTCGCGCATGCTGCATTGCACCCGGCGCGCCGTCGCGAAACATCAAGCCTGTTCGCTTCGCGACGCACGCACGGGGCGCTGGCTCACGCTTACTGCGCC
>NZ_JAWRYD010000244.1:0-275 GCF_046534765.1 Burkholderia sp. SIMBA_062 | reverse complement strand
CTATCAACTCAGTCATCGACGCCGCAATGGAATGCGTCGCGCGTGTCGTAGCACACTGCGTTGCGTACATGTCTCGCATCACCGTCTTTGGCAAAACGCCGTAGCAGCACGACCGTTCGTGATTCCGTTCGTTGGGCTGCTACAGCGTTTCGTCGTGTCTCCGCCATGGCAGGGCGTTCGGTTGTTGCCGACGCCCCGTCCTCGTTGCTGCCGCTGTTGCTTTCCGTCGCTATCCTGACCGCATGCCGCATGGCCGGTGCTTCAGCAGCACCGGC
>NZ_JAWRYD010000096.1:0-744 GCF_046534765.1 Burkholderia sp. SIMBA_062 | reverse complement strand
TGATCCTGGACGCGGACTACATCACCGAAGAAGGTAAACCGGTTATCCGTCTGTTCAAAAAAGAAAACGGTGAATTCAAAATCGAACACGACCGTACCTTCCGTCCGTACATCTACGCGCTGCTGAAAGACGACTCTAAAATCGAAGAAGTTAAAAAAATCACCGCGGAACGTCACGGTAAAATCGTTCGTATCGTTGACGCGGAAAAAGTTGAAAAAAAATTCCTGGGTCGTCCGATCACCGTTTGGCGTCTGTACTTCGAACACCCGCAGGACGTTCCGACCATCCGTGAAAAAATCCGTGAACACTCTGCGGTTGTTGACATCTTCGAATACGACATCCCGTTCGCGAAACGTTACCTGATCGACAAAGGTCTGATCCCGATGGAAGGTGACGAAGAACTGAAACTGCTGGCGTTCGACATCGAAACCCTGTACAAGGAAGGTGAAGAATTCGGTAAAGGTCCGATCATCATGATCTCTTACGCGGACGAAGAAGAAGCGAAAGTTATCACCTGGAAAAAAATCGACCTGCCGTACGTTGAAGTTGTTTCTTCTGAACGTGAAATGATCAAACGTTTCCTGAAAATCATCCGTGAAAAAGACCCGGACATCATCATCACCTACAACGGTGACTCTTTCGACCTGCCGTGCCTGGCGAAACGTGCGGAAAAACTGGGTATCAAACTGAGCATCGGTCGTGACGGTTCTGAACCGAAAATGCAGCGTATCGGTGACATGACCG
>NZ_JAWRYD010000243.1:0-275 GCF_046534765.1 Burkholderia sp. SIMBA_062 | reverse complement strand
GGAGCATCTATTGAGTGGAGCTATCTAAACACCGGTACCCACGACTCACAGCAAGACCATGAGTTTGACCGAGCCACGGTGAGTGTAATTGTGGCCGCAGCTTCGGCAATGGATAACGGTCTTGAAGCATTGAGAAACGGCTAGGGGCAGGGTCAGTGTGAGGGCATCCTAAAGGGTGCCCTACCCCTCGAAGGTTGGCTCAGATTTGCTGTAGCTGTACTCTTAGAGTCAGTTAACAACCAATAGGATTATCACATGTCGCGCCTCGCTGAATA
>NZ_JAWRYD010000242.1:0-275 GCF_046534765.1 Burkholderia sp. SIMBA_062 | reverse complement strand
CCCACGGCGACGGCATCCAGTTCGTCGACGAAGGTCGGTTCGCCGCCTTTCTTGTATGTCTCCGCGAGTTGCACGACGAGCTTCTGACCGCGCGACACGGGCCCCTGATCCTTCAGGAGCTTGAGCCACGCTTCGCTCGAATGACGGCGGCCGCGCGGATCGTGGCCCATGTTCGGCGCTCCGCCGAAGCCGGCGAGACGTCCGCGCGTCACCGTGGATGAATTGGCGTCCGCGTCGATCTGCAACGTCGAGCCGATAAAGAGATCGACGCCGTA
>NZ_JAWRYD010000241.1:0-275 GCF_046534765.1 Burkholderia sp. SIMBA_062 | reverse complement strand
CCTCGCCTTCACGGCGTGGGAAGCCTGGCGCATCTGGCAGCAGGTGCGCCGTCAGCGCAGCGCGCCGCAAGGCGGCTCGCGCCGCTATGCCTCGGAAGAAGACGATCTGACGGGCTGAGGCCCAATCAGACCGGTGCGCGATCGGCGAGCACTCAGCATGTGAGATCCACGTGCATCCGCCTGCCATCTGCGTGCGCTCATCGATCCCTCCAGCAATCCCGCACGACCGTCGCACCCGCGTTTGCCCCGGCGACGCGGTTACCGCGCGTGCCGGC
>NZ_JAWRYD010000240.1:0-275 GCF_046534765.1 Burkholderia sp. SIMBA_062 | reverse complement strand
CGGCACGCGGCCGCAAGCCGCTGATGACGCGCGAACACGTTATCGAGCCCTTCGCCGAGGATCATGTCGAGCGCTTCGGCGAGGCCGTACAGCAGATTCGTGTTCGGCGTGTACGGCCAGTAGCCCTGCTGGTTCATGTCGATGATTTCGGTCCAGGCCCAGAACGCGCGCGGCAGCTTCGCCTCGCGGCTCGCCGCGATGGCCTTCTGCGAGACCGCGTTGAAGCTGATTCCCGGCGGCAGCATCAAGCCTTTCTGCGAGCCGGAGACGGTCAC
>NZ_JAWRYD010000095.1:0-850 GCF_046534765.1 Burkholderia sp. SIMBA_062 | reverse complement strand
CTAGCAAGAAACGCTTATGGAGCGAGAACGGGTTGAACCTCGCAACCGAGGTCGTTCAAGCGCTTCAGCAAGCGTTGGATAGTTTTACTCGTGTCGTGCCGGGCAAAGTGATCAGCGCCGAGATCGGCATATTCAACCCCGTTTCGCAGCATATGGTAAGCCGCGGTGAGCATCGAGGCGGCTACCGCGAGGATGGCTTTTCTGGAGCCTCTGCGGGCCTTAATCCGCAGAAACTGCACGTGGAGATAGGAATTCCTGACGCGGACAGCAGCCCAGGCAGCCGTGACCAGTGTGGTCTTCAGCCATGTGCCACCCTTACGCACGCGGGTACTTCGGCGCTTGCCGGCGCTCTCGTCGTTACCGGGACACAGCCCGGCCCACGAGATCAGGTGGCCGGCATCGGGAAAGCGTGTCATGTCGGCGCCGACCTCGGCCAAGATCACCTGGGCGGTAACGTCACTCACGCCCGGCATCGTGGTGAGCAGTCGCACGCATTGCCGGATCGGCGCCAGCGCTTTTCCCAGGGTGGCGTCCAGTTCCGCCAGGGTGTGCTCAAGTGCCAGGACGATATCGAGGTGCAGCTTGAGCAGAGTCCGGTGATGGGCGGTAATGCGCCCGTGCAGCGCTTCGCGCAGTTCGGCGGTCTTCTTGCGTGCATGGCCCTGCGCAAGTGCGGCCAGGCGTTCAGGGTCGTCCTCGCCCGCGATGATCGCCAGGAGCATGGCGCGGCCGCTCTTGCCGAGCACGTCGGACAGCACGCTGCCGAGCTTGAGGTTAGCGTCCTCCAGCACTTTCTGGATGCGCTGGCAGTGCTGGGCAATCTCACGCACCAGTTGCTTCCGGGTGCGGG
>NZ_JAWRYD010000239.1:0-275 GCF_046534765.1 Burkholderia sp. SIMBA_062 | reverse complement strand
CTGCTCAAGAACGTCATCCAGTATGGCCTCTCGCGGCGCGGCGTCATGGCGCTCGGGTCCTTCCCGGTCGGCGGTTTTTTCAAGACTCACCCGGATCTGGATCGTCCCGACGCTCAGCTGATGATGGCCCCTTACTCGATGGACTTTTCCTCACCGACTTACCGCTTCGAACCCCATCCGGGCATGCAGCTGTTCACCTACCCATTGCGTCCGCGTAGCCAGGGCAGCGTTACTATCGAATCTGCTGACCCTGCCCAGTCTGCGCGGATCGTCAC
>NZ_JAWRYD010000238.1:0-275 GCF_046534765.1 Burkholderia sp. SIMBA_062 | reverse complement strand
ATAGTCCGCTGGCGGGCGACACTGCGCGGGTATTGCGGCACGAAACCGGTCGACAAGACTCTTTGCAAAGGCATCAAAAGTATAAGAATCGAAGCGACGTGCCCGATCGGGCGTGCAGCGCTTCACAACCCGATCGGCAAGTTTCTTAGCTGCGTCGCGTTTGAAACTGATTGCGAGAATGCGCTTGGGAGCGGCACAGATACCAGTCTGAAGCAGATAGCTCGCTTTCTGCGCGAGAAATTCTGTCTTACCTGTACCTGCCCCGCTGTGACGAG
>NZ_JAWRYD010000237.1:0-275 GCF_046534765.1 Burkholderia sp. SIMBA_062 | reverse complement strand
CGCTGTGCATGCGGTACGGCATGCGCGTGGTATCGGCGTTCCACGACATCAGGTCGTTGGGTTTCGAGCGCTGGCCGAGCAGATACTCGTTGACCGCACGCGACCAGACGAGATCGCGCGAATTGAGCAACTGGAACGTCGCGGCCATCTGCTCGCCTTCGAGACAACCCTGGCGCGCCATCAGCGCATCGAGCGCCGCTAGCTCGCTCTCGCCGATAAAGAAACGCAGTTCCCCCGGCGCGCGGAAATCGGTTTGCGCGGCGAGCAGCGATACC
>NZ_JAWRYD010000236.1:0-275 GCF_046534765.1 Burkholderia sp. SIMBA_062 | reverse complement strand
ACCGCGTCGCTGCAGGTATTCGCGAGAAGCGAAAAGCCCGCTGTTCCAGCGCGCCAGCCGGCGCACAACCAGCTCGGGGTTATCCGGCTTATGTGTACGCACAGCGATATCGGCCTCGCGCTGGCTGAGGTTGAGCATCTGCGTCGAAGCGTGCAGTTGCACTTCGATACCCGGGTGGTCGAGGCGCAGGCGGGCAATCGCCGGGATGATGAAGTCGAGGGCGAAGGAATCGGTGGTGGTGACCCGCACTGCGCCGCTCAGGCGCTCATCCATGC
>NZ_JAWRYD010000094.1:0-1007 GCF_046534765.1 Burkholderia sp. SIMBA_062 | reverse complement strand
GAGCGGACCAAGCCGCACGTCAACGTTGGAACGATCGGTCACGTTGACCACGGCAAGACGACGCTGACGGCAGCGATCACGACGGTGCTGACGAAGAAGTTCGGCGGCGAAGCGAAGGCCTACGACCAGATCGACGCGGCACCGGAAGAAAAGGCGCGCGGCATCACGATCAACACGGCACACGTCGAGTACGAAACGGCTAACCGCCACTACGCGCACGTCGACTGCCCGGGCCACGCTGACTATGTGAAGAACATGATCACGGGCGCAGCGCAGATGGACGGCGCGATCCTGGTTTGCTCGGCAGCAGACGGCCCGATGCCGCAAACGCGTGAGCACATCCTGCTGGCACGTCAGGTTGGCGTTCCGTACATCATCGTGTTCCTGAACAAGTGCGACATGGTGGACGACGCTGAACTGCTCGAGCTGGTCGAGATGGAAGTTCGCGAGCTGCTGTCGAAGTACGACTTCCCGGGCGACGACACGCCGATCGTGAAGGGTTCGGCGAAGCTGGCGCTGGAAGGCGACACGGGCGAGCTGGGCGAAGTGGCGATCATGAGCCTGGCAGACGCGCTGGACACGTACATCCCGACGCCGGAGCGTGCCGTTGACGGCGCGTTCCTGATGCCGGTGGAAGACGTGTTCTCGATCTCGGGTCGCGGTACGGTGGTGACGGGTCGTGTCGAGCGCGGCATCGTGAAGGTCGGCGAAGAAATCGAAATCGTGGGTATCAAGCCGACGGTGAAGACGACCTGCACGGGCGTTGAAATGTTCCGCAAGCTGCTGGACCAAGGTCAGGCAGGCGACAACGTCGGTATCCTGCTGCGCGGCACGAAGCGTGAAGACGTGGAGCGTGGCCAGGTTCTGGCGAAGCCGGGTTCGATCACGCCGCACACGCACTTCACGGCTGAAGTGTACGTGCTGAGCAAGGACGAAGGCGGCCGTCACACGCCGTTCTTCAACAACTACCGTCCGCAGTTCTACTTCCGTACGACGGACGTGACGGG
>NZ_JAWRYD010000235.1:0-276 GCF_046534765.1 Burkholderia sp. SIMBA_062 | reverse complement strand
ATCTACACATGCCCACATGTATACGTCAATACCTGTCTACCTGCACACATGTATTATTTGGAGGGATCACACAATGAGTGGAGGGGTAATGCCCACGAACATACGGCTCACGAACGCTGAGCAAGAGGCCATCAGGAGGAAGGCTGTAGAGATAAACAAGGCCTTAGTGAAGGTGGGCCGCCCACCACTGCGCGACAGCGAGCTTGTGCACAAAATCCTTGAAAAATCAGTGCCTTACGTTCGCGTTTCAGCTAGCGGGGAGATTGTCGTAGAGAC
>NZ_JAWRYD010000234.1:0-276 GCF_046534765.1 Burkholderia sp. SIMBA_062 | reverse complement strand
CCAGACAGTGTTAACCCTCGAACTACGCCACGGGCAATGGTCGAGCGACGTTTCCGTACAACGCTTGCTGCACGGCCTGTGCGTGCCTGAAGTGTCGTGCTGCGCGGTTCTGCTAGAATCATTTCCACTGTAACGCTAGCGTTACCAAGACCTGCCCAGTTGCGGTTCGTGTCGCGCCGCCTCACTCTTTCATAACAAGCTAGTCGCATGACCAAGCAAAATCCCACGCTGGCCGACGTCGCGAGGCTGGCCGGCGTGTCGCAGATGACCGCATCG
>NZ_JAWRYD010000233.1:0-276 GCF_046534765.1 Burkholderia sp. SIMBA_062 | reverse complement strand
CCGCTACCGCCGGCAAGATCCCCGGGATGCTGCCCAACTGCAGGTTTTCCTTGCGTGCCAGGTCGTAGAACACGACGGTGTCGACATCATTGATGGCGGCTGAATTGGCTTTTCTGATTGCCGCCTCGACGCAACCCGGTGCCGCGCCATCCATGCGTTTGAACGCGAGCAGGTAGCCGCTGGCGTCTGTCACTGCGATACAGGGATGCACGCCTTCCTGGCTTGCCGCAGCCACCGCCCTGTCGAGCAATGCCGCAGCCCCCTCGAGAGACAGCG
>NZ_JAWRYD010000093.1:0-1048 GCF_046534765.1 Burkholderia sp. SIMBA_062 | reverse complement strand
GAAAAAGCCCGCCCTTCTGAACTGACCCCGCAAAGTTGGACAGTTAAAGACTAAGCGGGTAAGGACTGAGTTCTGTATTGCACGGGACTCAGTCCTTTTAGTTTGAGCTTGATGCGTTCGTGGTTGTAGTAATGGATATAGCGTTCCAGCGTCTCGCGTAATTGCTCCACGCAAGTGAAGCGCTGGCGTTTGAAGCACTCAGACTTGAGCGTGCCGAAGAAGCTTTCCATCGCCGCGTTGTCGAGGCAATTGCCTTTGCGGGACATGCTTTGCGTCAACCCACGTCGCGCCAGGGCCCGACGGAACTGCGGCATCCGGTAGTGCCAGCCTTGATCCGAATGCAGCAACGGCTTGTCCTTACGGGGGAGTTTGGCCAGCGCCTTCTTCAGCATGCCGTTGACGAGCTCGAAGCTCGCTCGTCTGTCGATCTGGTGAGCCACGATCTCGCCGTTGTACAGATCCATCACCGGCGACAGATACAGCTTCTGGCCGTTCACCTTGAATTCAGTCACATCCGTCACCCACTTTTGATTGGCGTCAGTGGCCTCGAACTGGCGTTGCAGCAGGTTGGGCGCAGCTTTGCCGATCTCGCCTCGCCATGAACGGTATTTCTTCGGGCGCACCTAGGACTTTAGTTGCAATTGCTGCATCAGCCGCTGCACGGCCTTGTGGTTGACCAGATGCCCGGTTTGCCGAATCGCTGCCGTGACGCGTCGATAGCCGTAGCGGCCCTTGTGACGGTCGAACACCGACCGGATCTTCGCCTTCAGATCGGCGTGGCGATCCTCGGCGTTCAGCGTCCCGAGCTGGTAATAGAACGTGCTGCGTGCCAACCCGGCCGCCTTCAGCAGTGCCGCTACCGGATGGTGCTGCCTAAGCTCGCACACTATTTGCGCTTTTTCTTTTGCGCTGCCTGCTTCTTCGCCAGCAGCGCATCGAGCTTTTTTAGGTAGGCTACCTCCGCACGCAGATACTCGTTTTCCTTGAGCAATTCTTCGCGCGAGCGTTCATCCGGTGTGCCGGGTTCGGTGGGTTTGGGTGGAAGTGA
>NZ_JAWRYD010000232.1:0-276 GCF_046534765.1 Burkholderia sp. SIMBA_062 | reverse complement strand
ATGGTCGGCGCGCTCCTCATCGCCGCGGGCGCCTATTTCGGTAGTGCCTCCCCGATCGAGCGAGAAGGATCGATCGTCGTCGCGTCACCCGTGCGCGGCCGCTGGCAGGCCGTCAACTCTCCCGCTTCGGCCACGCCCAGCCACGGCCTGCACACGCTCGGTCAGACCTGGGCCATCGACCTCATCGGCATCCCCGACGACCGGCACCGCCCCGTCTACGGCCGCACGGTCACGGGCTATTTGCCACCCAGCGATTTCCCGGGCTTCGGCCTGCCG
>NZ_JAWRYD010000092.1:0-1049 GCF_046534765.1 Burkholderia sp. SIMBA_062 | reverse complement strand
CTTGCCAGCGCCCTAGCGCCCGCTCCTTTCGCTTTCTTCCCTTCCTTTCTCGCCACGTTCGCCGGCTTTCCCCGTCAAGCTCTAAATCGGGGGCTCCCTTTAGGGTTCCGATTTAGTGCTTTACGGCACCTCGACCCCAAAAAACTTGATTAGGGTGATGGTTCACGTAGTGGGCCATCGCCCTGATAGACGGTTTTTCGCCCTTTGACGTTGGAGTCCACGTTCTTTAATAGTGGACTCTTGTTCCAAACTGGAACAACACTCAACCCTATCTCGGTCTATTCTTTTGATTTATAAGGGATTTTGCCGATTTCGGCCTATTGGTTAAAAAATGAGCTGATTTAACAAAAATTTAACGCGAATTTTAACAAAATATTAACGCTTACAATTTAGGTGGCACTTTTCGGGGAAATGTGCGCGGAACCCCTATTTGTTTATTTTTCTAAATACATTCAAATATGTATCCGCTCATGAATTAATTCTTAGAAAAACTCATCGAGCATCAAATGAAACTGCAATTTATTCATATCAGGATTATCAATACCATATTTTTGAAAAAGCCGTTTCTGTAATGAAGGAGAAAACTCACCGAGGCAGTTCCATAGGATGGCAAGATCCTGGTATCGGTCTGCGATTCCGACTCGTCCAACATCAATACAACCTATTAATTTCCCCTCGTCAAAAATAAGGTTATCAAGTGAGAAATCACCATGAGTGACGACTGAATCCGGTGAGAATGGCAAAAGTTTATGCATTTCTTTCCAGACTTGTTCAACAGGCCAGCCATTACGCTCGTCATCAAAATCACTCGCATCAACCAAACCGTTATTCATTCGTGATTGCGCCTGAGCGAGACGAAATACGCGATCGCTGTTAAAAGGACAATTACAAACAGGAATCGAATGCAACCGGCGCAGGAACACTGCCAGCGCATCAACAATATTTTCACCTGAATCAGGATATTCTTCTAATACCTGGAATGCTGTTTTCCCGGGGATCGCAGTGGTGAGTAACCATGCATCATCAGGAGTACGGATAAAATGCTTGAT
>NZ_JAWRYD010000231.1:0-276 GCF_046534765.1 Burkholderia sp. SIMBA_062 | reverse complement strand
CGCATAGCTTTTCCTTCAAGCGTGCGTGGTGTGACGCACCGCGCCAAACCGGAGCGTCACGACTGCCTTGAGTCCGTGGAAGCCCAGCACGACCGGAAATGCGACCAGCGCGCCGATCAACTGAGCGACGAATGCGATAACCGGCAAACCGATCACCGCCGCAATCAAAAACACGCCCATGTTACCCTCCTTTGAGTTCCATTGAATTAATTATAGCATTATGGCTGATAGAAAGATATCAAAATATCGTCATGCCGCCTGTTTCGCGATTCCGAG
>NZ_JAWRYD010000230.1:0-276 GCF_046534765.1 Burkholderia sp. SIMBA_062 | reverse complement strand
GATATCGAAGATGCGAAAGGTGAGATTGGCCACCGGCAGCACGATGAACAGCAGCAACAGGCCGCGCAGCAGCAGCGGCGGAATCAGCCACGTCTCGCTGACGTCGGGCGTCATCTTCGTCATCCAGAACGCCACGAAAAACGCCAGCAGGAAGCCCGGCACGATGATCCACTTCTTGTGCGTGACGAACTTCGCATAGCGGAAGTAAAGAAACAGCGCGGTGGCGGAAATCAGCGAGGTGATGCCGGTGAGGCGGCCGGCGTTTTCGACCGGATA
>NZ_JAWRYD010000229.1:0-276 GCF_046534765.1 Burkholderia sp. SIMBA_062 | reverse complement strand
CAGCAATTTTGAAGCAAGATAAATCCCCATTTGACTGCCTTTTGTGATAAGCAAATCATCTTTTGAAACCGTCAAACCTCTTGTCGTCGAAAGATAATCACAAATGGAATTTCGAAGATGTTCAGAACCTTTAGCACTTCCATATTTCAGATAATTTTTACCGTAAAATTTTCTTGAAAGACTTCTGTACTCGCGCATCAATTGATCAACAGGCGCCAAACGCACATCCGGAAAACCATCGTCAATTGTTAGCCCGATTTTTTGAAAGTTTTTTCC
>NZ_JAWRYD010000091.1:0-1085 GCF_046534765.1 Burkholderia sp. SIMBA_062 | reverse complement strand
GGATTCATGACTGGGGTGAAGTCGTAACAAGGTAGCCGTATCGGAAGGTGCGGCTGGATCACCTCCTTTCCAGAGCTTCTCGCAAAGTTGAGCGCTCACGCTTATCGGCTGTAAATTAAAGACAGACTCAGGGGTCTGTAGCTCAGTCGGTTAGAGCACCGTCTTGATAAGGCGGGGGTCGTTGGTTCGAATCCAACCAGACCCACCATTGTCTGACGTGTCGGTGATCGTTAGCGCTTCAGCGCTTACGAGTACCCCATGCCGGCAGGCTGTGAACACCTGAGGTCATCTGTACATGGGGGCATAGCTCAGCTGGGAGAGCACCTGCTTTGCAAGCAGGGGGTCGTCGGTTCGATCCCGTCTGCCTCCACCAATCACCAACGCTAAGGGCTTGGTTCAGACACTGAACCGAGAATTTTGCATTGGCGATTGAGCCAGTCAGAGTGATATGAGTAATACCATATCGGCTGTCGTTCTTTAACAATCTGGAAGAAGTAAGTAATTTGGATAGCGGAAGCGTCTTGAGATGGACGTGGAAACTATCCGGGTTGTGATTGTATCGATGTATCTCAAGATGATTCGAACTTCATGTTCGGCTCAATTGGAATACGGCACAAATGCGAGAACTCAACCTGTAGCGACTGTCGCGTCGAAAGATGAGACAGACTCGTTATAGGGTCAAGCGAACAAGTGCATGTGGTGGATGCCTTGGCGATCACAGGCGATGAAGGACGCGGTAGCCTGCGAAAAGCTACGGGGAGCTGGCAAACGAGCTTTGATCCGTAGATGTCCGAATGGGGAAACCCACTCCTTTTGGAGTATCCATGGCTGAATACATAGGCCATGCGAAGCGAACGCGGTGAACTGAAACATCTAAGTAACCGCAGGAAAAGAAATCAACCGAGATTCCCAAAGTAGTGGCGAGCGAAATGGGATGAGCCTTGTACTCTTTATTTGTATTGTTAGCCGAACGCTCTGGAAAGTGCGGCCATAGCAGGTGATAGCCCTGTAGGCGAAAACAGTATGAAAGAACTAAGTGTACGACAAGTAGGGCGGGACACGTGAAATCCTGTCTGAAGATGGGG
>NZ_JAWRYD010000228.1:0-276 GCF_046534765.1 Burkholderia sp. SIMBA_062 | reverse complement strand
CCTTCATCCCCTACATAGCGTGAGAACCCCGATACGTCATGTCCAATGCCGCGGATTAACTGCCCGCCGTTACGCCCGCTCGCTCCCCATCCGATCTGCCTTCCCTCCAGCAAAATGACAGACAGGCCTCGCTCGGCCAGTTCCAGTGCGGTGTTGACGCCTGTCAGTCCTCCACCGATGACACAAACATTAGCGGTGTGATTACCCTCAAGCGTCGGATAGCGTATCTGCCTCCGTGCGGTAGCTGCGTAGTAGGATGGAGCGTGTTGACTATTA
>NZ_JAWRYD010000227.1:0-276 GCF_046534765.1 Burkholderia sp. SIMBA_062 | reverse complement strand
CTCGCGCGCCGCGGCGGACACGTTGCCGCTGTGACGCGACAGCGCGTCGTCGATCAGATGCGCTTGCCAGTCGGCCAGACGTTCGGGGCGCGCGTCGCCGTTGTCGTCGCGCGTGTCTTGTGCGTGCGCATGGCGGCAATGCGCGGATTCATCGGCGTGGACGGATGTTCGTACCGACTCCGACTCCGACTCCGAAGCAGACCCAGACCCAGACTCAGACGCGCAATCGGCAAGCAGATCCTCGGGCAGATGCACGATGTCGATGGCGTCTTCGCC
>NZ_JAWRYD010000090.1:0-1087 GCF_046534765.1 Burkholderia sp. SIMBA_062 | reverse complement strand
AGAGATGGCCTCGCAAATTCGGACAGTCGGATAAGTGAGGCGGCCAGGGCCTGAGCCGGCGATAATGCCGGCCAAGGAACCTGAAAAATGACGAAGAGAACCCGACGGACCCACTCATCAGCATTCAAGGCCAAGGTGGCGCTGGCGGCGGTCAAAGGCGACCGGACGCTGGCCGAATTGGCGCAGCAATTCGATGTACGCCCGAACCAGATCACGGAGTGGAAGCGGCAGTTGCAGGAGCGTGCGGCCGATGTGTTCGGCTCGGCTGGTGTGGCGTCGAGCGAGCCGCAGATGGACGTGAAGACGCTACATGCGAAGATCGGCCAGTTGACACTGGAGAACGATTTTTTAGAAAGCGCGCTCACCAAGGCGGGGTTGCTGAGCGCAAAGCGATGATCGACCGTAACCATGCATTGCCGGTCTCGAAGCAAGCGAAGCTTGTCGGTATAGCCAGATCGAGCGCGTACTACCAGCCGCAACCGATCAGCGAGGCGGACCAACAGCTGATGCGCCGAATCGACGAATTGCATCTGGAATTTCCGTTTGCCGGTGCACGGATGCTGGCGCGCCTTCTGCGCCGGGAGGGTCACGAGATAGGCCGCCGCCGCGTGCGAACGCTGATGAAGCGCATGGGCGTGGAGGCGCTGTACTGCAAGCCGAGCACGAGTCGCCGCAATACGCAGCATAAGGTCTGGCCGTATCTGCTGCGCGGCATGAAGATCGAGCGGGCCAACCAGGCGTGGGCACTCGATACGACCTACATTCCGATGGCGCGCGGTTTCGTGTACCTGACGGCGGTGGTGGACTGGGCGACACGCAAGATTCTCGCGCACCGGGTGGCCATCACGCTGGAAGCGGTGCATGCCGTCGAGGTGCTCGAGGAAGCGTTCGCGCGCTACGGGCAGCCCGACATCGTGAACACGGATCAAGGCAGTCAGTTCACGGCGAACGCCTTCACCGAGGCCGTACTGGGCCGGGACATCCGGCTGTCGATGGACGGCAAGGGAAGCTGGCGCGACAACGTGTTCGTCGAACGGGTGTGGCGCAGCATCAAGTACGAAGAGGTCTATCTGAAAGCGTACGAGTC
>NZ_JAWRYD010000226.1:0-276 GCF_046534765.1 Burkholderia sp. SIMBA_062 | reverse complement strand
AACAGGAAGCTCATGTCCGCCTGCAGGATGGTCTGGATGGGGACCGCGGCAAGCAAGGAGTGCCAGTGCATGTCGATGAGCCCCGGCATGATCACCTTGCCCGCGCAGTCCACCGTCCTGGCCGAGCTGGATGCCGGCGGCTGGCCTCTTTCGAGCTTCGAAATCCGTTTTCCCTCAACGATAAGATACATCCCGTCGACGAGCGAAGCAGACTTGCCGTCGAACAGCCGGAAGTTCGTGAAGGTAGTGACAGGCGATGAGGCCGGCGGGCTGGCG
>NZ_JAWRYD010000225.1:0-276 GCF_046534765.1 Burkholderia sp. SIMBA_062 | reverse complement strand
ACTGTTGAGCAAGGGGCAGTCACCTGGGATAGGGTCAGGAACAGCACGGCCATAGCAGACCTTCCTCAGCTATTTTGGGGTGACGGTGAACCATGGAGAGAAGCCAATCTATGGCTGATGCTAGAGGCGACAACAGGGCAAAAGCCCATCGAGACAGTCAAATCTAAAGCCTACGCCCTGCTTGAGTACTGTAAATGGTTAGAAAGGACTCAAACCAATTGGTGGGATTTCCCGCCAATTGAAAGTGATCGGTGCCTAGTTAAATATCACGGACAC
>NZ_JAWRYD010000224.1:0-276 GCF_046534765.1 Burkholderia sp. SIMBA_062 | reverse complement strand
ATGACATGCACCTGCAATAATTTTATCCTCTGTAGTTCTTGCACTGCCTTTTTGCTCTAAAAGATAGTTAACACATTCAGCTAAAAACTTTGAATAAGATGGTATTTCTTTGAACATAGTATATTTTCTCTTTCTTGTAGTAACCTGACAAACAAGATAATGTTTTCCGATCGAGCATTCTATTAGATGTACTTTAAGCTGAACTATAGTCTATAGCAAAAAAGAAAAAATTTCATAAGAGGAAGAAAATAGCAGTAACTTATATATATGGTTTGG
>NZ_JAWRYD010000223.1:0-276 GCF_046534765.1 Burkholderia sp. SIMBA_062 | reverse complement strand
CGACCTGCGCGATGAACTGGCGGCGATTCGATGCGCCGGTCATCGGATCGGTGGCCGCCATGTATTCGAGCTTCTGGTTCGTGCGGCGCAGTTCCTGCAGCGCGCTCTCGGTGCGCGCCATCGATTCGGACAGCCGGCTCATCAGGTCTTCCTGGCTGTAGATCGCGGAGAACGAGCGGGTGGACTGCAACGCCTGCACGACGCCGTAGCTGAGCAGAAAGAAACCGCCCGCGAAGATCGCATGCGCGAGCCACCACATGTGGTTCCACGGCTTGC